>NZ_BAAACW010000107.1:0-3578 GCF_039521845.1 Alkalibacterium iburiense | reverse complement strand
TTTTTTGACCCCACGCTGGAAGCTTTCCGGAACCCCCGGCATAGCCGAGGGTTTTCAAAGACCATAAAAAAACCGCAAAAGCGTAAACTTTTGCGGTCTGTTCATTATTTAGCTGAAATGATAACGTGTTATCTCTAAAGCATTTGTCTCCATTATCTTTTTCCCATACTCATTTAATATTTCTGGGGTAACACTGCTTTTTTCTCCGTACTCTAGGATGATAGCCAATTCTTCTTCGCTTGTTCTAATATCCATTTCTTCTACAAAGAAAAGTATATGCAGGTAATATTTATTGTCATAGTGATATAACGTTGAGGTTCCACTCTCTAAAAACATACTCTGAGCTAACTGTATCATTTGCTCAAAATTCTCCATAACCAAGACTACTTCCTTAGTCTTATGTCCTTGTTTAGAGTAATCTTCTACATCATCTGATTTGTCTGATTCATCTTCGTTGAAATTATCAATCGATGGACTGTCATTATTGAAATCATCAAGTGAAGGAAGATTTTCTTGGAAATTCGTCCCTTTACTAATAAATAATTCCAAGCCATTGTTATTGGGCATAACCTGAAACGTTACTGCTTCTGATTCTTGGAACTCTTCATCAATATCGACTTCTTCTAAAATACTATAGAAAAATTTTTCGATTTGTTTTTGATTACCGAGCAAATCTAAAAACGTTATGCCTCTTTCTTCTAAATCTGTATTTTCAATTGTCACACGGATGGTGTCTTCATTAATGTGTTCAATTTCCATTATTCCGCACCTCACTATTCTAAGGAATAATTTCATAGTATGATACTTTCCGTTTGTTTATAAAAAATGCCCATAAAATATAGGCACTTAAGCTATTATACAAAAGCTGTAGGGCAAATACAAGCAGGTTTTACTCTTCGTTCATTTATAAAAAAGAATCGACAAGTGACTTGCCGATTCTGACTTGCTAAACTTAAATTTGAGATAAGGCTACTAACCTCTGAGCTTTTTGTAATTCTATTTCTCTTACTTCTCTAGGAACAAATTGTCTTATCTCATCTTCATTGTACCCAATTTGAAGACGTTTTTCATCCATGATGATTGGTCTTCTAATTAAAGTCGGGTTGTTTTGAATTAATTCAAACATTTCACTTAAAGAAAGATCATCTAAGTCTACATCTAATTCTTTAAAAGCTTTAGACTGCTTAGATATGATATCCTCTGTTCCATTCTCTGTTAAACGCATAATCGCTTTTATGTCCTTTTCTTCTAGTGGCCTATGAGCCATATTTTGTTCCGTATAAGCAATATTGTACTCCTCTAACCATGCTTTTGCTTTTCTACACGATGTGCAACTTGGTGTTGTAAATAATTTAACCATTTTATGTATTTCCCCTCTCGAATATAGTCATTAATAAATTAAAAGTATCTTCCTGTCTCTCACAATTAATACTATACCCCAGTTGTGAACATTTGTAAAGTCTTTTTGTCTAACTTTTGTCAAGTTTGTATAAATGCTTTATGAAGATTCCTTTAAAAAGGCTATATAATAGCGATTATTCTGTAGAATACAAAAAACTTATTTATCATAGATTATAATTATTATAATCTAAGCTTAGGAACAAAAAAAGAGCAGATATACTGCTCTTTCGATAATAAGACTCAATAAAGGAGATTAACTAACTCCTGGCTATCCATTTGGCCAAAATACTTATGAATATCAATCTCTTCCACTGCTTTTTTAATAGACTCTTTGTTGTATGCTATTCCTTTTAACTTATTTTCAACGTCTTCGATTTCTCCCAATCCAAAGAAATCACCATATATTCTTATATCTTCTAATACGCCTTTTCTGACATTCATTTTAACTTCAACAGTTCCAACCGATAGTCGCTCACTTCTTTCCATATCAAACGCTGGAGATTTTCCGTAATTCCAATCCCAATTAGCCGTATACTGGTCTGCGAAAGCATCTATTTTTTTCCAGTCTTCTTCTGTCAACACATATTCCTTTATATCTTCACTTTTATCCGTATCAAAAATATAAAGCAGCAACTTATCTCTAAAATCTTTAGCATTCATGTATTGATAGGAATCATCCAAGAAAGGTTTAATGTTAGTCACTCGACTTCTGATTGACTTAATTCCTTTTGATTCTAATTTGTGTTTTTTTGGTTTTAAAGCACTGACTACTGCTTCTATTTGCGAATCAAACATCAGCGTTCCATGAGAGGTTAAACGGCCATTTTTAGCATACATGGCATTGCCTGAAAATTTCTTTCCATCAATCACTAGGTCATTTCGTCCACGTAATTCAGCCCCATCTACACCCATTTGATGCAAAGCATTTATGACAGGCGTCGTAAATTTTTTAAAGTCTCTGAATGACTGCCCATCGTCTTTAGTTAAAAAGCAGAAGTTTAAGACACCCATATCATGATAGACGGCTCCTCCACCGGAAAAGCGTCTAACAACAGTCACGTCATTCTCTTCTACATAATCCGTATTCACCTCTTCATAGGTGTTTTGGTTTCGTCCAATAATGATAGAATTATCATTGATGTAAAACAGTAAAATAGGTTCATCCAGTACCACTTCATTTAAAAGATAGTACTCGATAGCCAAATTAAGTTGGGGATCATGAATTTCTTCTCCATTGCGTTCATTTTTAACGTAATACATTGTGTTCCTCCTATTATATAATCAATTCCAGTTCTTTCTCAGCTAAAAGAACCGTTGTATCAGGTGCTTCATCCCTTGCCTGCTCAAGTAATTGCTCCCATTCACCTGTTTGAGGCAAGTGTGATAAAAGCAGTGTTTTGACCTGAGCTTTATGAGCTATCATACCACATTCCTTAGCTGTCATATGCACAGTGTGATTTTCCATTCCTTTATATAGATTGCTATCGGCCACTAATAGATCCGCTTCTGTAGAAAAAGGAATGAATTTTTCTAAGAATCCTGAGTCCGCTGTATAGACAAGAACCTTCCCTGTCTTCTTTTCCTCAATTCTAAAAGCATAGCATGGGACAGGGTGGAGTGTCTTCATATGAGACACTTTAAAGGGCCCTATATCAATAGATTCACTGTGATTATACTTAATCCCTTGGCTGACATTATCTAAAGTCATATCCTCATAATGATATGAGTCCTCGTCTTGACAGTAGATAGGTAATGTATGCGGTCGATTCCCCTGCTCATCCTTTTTTAATTTTCGAGTAAACTGAAGAACCCCTAAATCCGCTATATGATCATGATGATCATGATGATAATGCGACAATAGCACAGCATCCAAATCTAAAGGGTCAAGATGCTTTTCTAGAGTGAGTAAACTATAACTTCCTACATCCAATAATAAGTGATACCCATCCGACTCTAATAAATAAGAACTTGTTCCAATATCATTCGTAGGGTATCCTCCATAGAAGCCTAAGACAGTTAATTTCATTTTTGACTCCCTCGCTTTCTCAGCGTATTTCCAAAAATTTGGTTTGTTTTATAGCTTATTTCTTCGTTTATTGCTTGTAAATCAATCTTTTACACAAAAAAGCACCTCTCCCTCCCCTTTTTTTGATAAAATGAAGTCGTCCAAACCCATT
>NZ_BAAACW010000106.1:0-1395 GCF_039521845.1 Alkalibacterium iburiense | reverse complement strand
TATTATACTAAAAACCCCCTATTCTATCTATTGAAATCATAGGTAGAATAGGGGTTTTTCAGCAGTCTCCAAATTGAGAAGGACTTTTTCTGTTACTTTTTATTCTTCGTCAGAAGTATCCTCTGAATCTTCCGACTCTTCGGTTTCTTCAGTTTCATCTACTTCTTCTGTTTCTTCCACTTCTTCGGTATCAGCGTCATCTGTTTCGTCAGCTTCCGTGTCATCTGTACCTTCTTCTACTGGGTCTAAAGGACCATCTGTAGGTTCAGGGGAAGGAACAAGGAATTGCTGAAGCGCACCTGAAAGTTCATCGTCAGCAATTTGAACGTTAGCGTCTTGAACTAACACGCTGACGGCTTCTTGAACGACTGCTGGGTCGTTTAAGTAACTTTCAATTAGAAGATTTTCAATTGTATCGCGCTCTTCTTCTAATGACCCCTTTTCACCTACTTCAACCATTTTAATAACATGGTATCCGAATTGTGATTCTACAGGTTCTTGAGTAATCTCGCCTTCCTCAAGTTCAACAGCTGCACTTTCAAATTCAGGAACTGTTTGACCAGGAACCAATTCAATTTCTCCACCAGCAGGAACAGTCCCGTAATCGACTGAGTGCTCTTCTACTAAATCGCCAAACTCAGCCCCATCATTTAATTGACTAATAATATCTTCTGCTAGCTCTTCCTCTTCCACTAAGATATGAGCAACAGTTGAATTAATTTGATATTCTTCATAAGCTTGTTCAATATCTTCTTCTGTAATATCAACATGATCTTCTATAGCTCGTCTAACGTATAATGTAGATCGAAGATTTTCTCTTACATCGTCAGCAGACATTCCTTGCATTTCAAGGAGTTCTTCAAACTCTTCTACTCCACCGAACATTTCAGCTTCACGCTCGAAATATTCTTCAACATCTTCGTCTGACACTTCATCGCTGTAAGCATTTTCTAAAATATCTTCCAAGAGAATTTGCTGAAGCATTTGCTCTCCATAAGTCATGCCACTTTGAGTCATTTCATTTTTCATGCGTTCGTATAATTCATCTTCACGCACACGTCCTGCCACTGTTGAAGCAACTTCTGGACTAGTTGAGCAACCAGCCAATAATAAACCTGAAGCCGCTACAGCTCCTACTAACCATTTTTTCATACTAATTTCGACACATCCTACATCTAATATTTATATCGCATACGATCAATATATTCGTACCTAAATAAATATACCACAGGTGAGCGAAATTTCAAAACCCCTGAGGGAAAATATATAGTATATTCATGAAGAGTTCATACTTATTTCTATTAATCATTTAAGTCTTTTTATTTGAAAAGAAAATGCTAAAAAGAGACAAAAAAGCACCTCTCATGGTATAATTAAATCATGAAAAATTTAAAA
>NZ_BAAACW010000105.1:0-3762 GCF_039521845.1 Alkalibacterium iburiense | reverse complement strand
CAGGCCGAGGCCGGTAAGAGAGGCTTACAGCCGCAGAGCAAACCACCAGTTCACACTGGTGGTTTTGATTTTTCGGAAAAGAGAAAGGAAAGAATGTATGTTTGACGTACTAATTAAATTAAAAGATTTTTTCAAAGAAAATAAATGGCAATATTCTATTGCGCTTGTGTGTATGGCTATTGCCAATATATTCGGAGTCATTATTCCTTATATCATCGGACGATTTATTGATGCCATCGTGACAGGAGAAATGGACCGCAGTTTATTGATTACTTATAGCCTGCAGTTTTTAGGACTGGTATTAGTCACGTATGTATTAGATTTCATCTGGGGTTACGGTCTCTTTGCCGGAGCCTTTAAATTACAAAAGGAAATGCGCAGTACTATGATGCGTCACTTCCTCCGTATGCGTGCCCCTTATTTCGAGAAATTTAGAACAGGGGACTTAATGGCACGTTCAACCCAGGATATTCGAGCGATTTCGGAAACGGCTGGCTACGGTATGCTGGTATTGATGAGTGCTACGGGAATGACAGCAACCTTAGTTGTGATGATGGGGATATCCGTCAGCTGGAGCTTAACGATTGCGGCTGTCGTGCCTCTCTTGCCTATGGCCTATGTCGTCAAAGTCAAAGGGGCACAAGTGGATGAGGCCTATGAAATTGCTCAGAAATCCTTCTCATCCGTCAATGATGATGTTCTAGAAATGATTGACGGGATGCGCGTCATTCGGGCTTATGTAAAAGAAGCGGACTTTATTCAAACCTTTAAAAACCAGACAGAAGACTTGCTGAAGAAAAACAACCGTGTCTCAGAAATTTCCGCTATCTTTGGTCCAACCGTTAAAGCCTTTGAAGGCCTCAGTATTATCATTGCCTTAAGTTATGGATCTATTCTCGTTGCCCGCGGAACCTTGAGTGTCGGAGATATCGTAGCCTTCCAGATGTATTTGGGCATGATGATCTGGCCGATTATATCCGTATCCGAACTGGTGCTTATATTAAGGCAAGGGAGCGCTTCTATGCGACGGGTCGAAGAAGTGCGCTACTCGACCGACGATTTGGAATTCAAGGGAGAAGAAGAAGCGAAAGCCATTGATGATTTACTATTCAATGAGTTTACCTTCAAATATACCTCCAGTGAAACAACGAATTTGGACAACATCGACTTAACTTTACCAAAAGGCAAAATGCTCGGTATCGTCGGGAAAACCGGGGCGGGTAAAACAACACTCATCCGCCAGCTGCTCAACCAGTTTCCACAAGGAGTCGGAACGTTTAATATGGGGTCCAGAGCCTACAGCGATTACCGCGATCCGTCCCTAAGACGCTTAATCGGCTACGTTCCGCAAGACCACGTGCTTTTTAGCCGAAGTGTCAGAGATAATATAGCGTTTGGGAAAAAAGATGCGACCGATGAAGACATACTGACCAGTATCCGTCTGGCTTCCTTTGAAGACGATTTGAAAAATATGGAGAAGGGTTTGGATACTCTTATTGGAGAAAAAGGGGTTTCGATATCCGGCGGTCAGAAACAGCGGATTTCTATCGCGCGCGCTTTAATTAAGAATCCTGAGGTGCTTATTTTAGATGACTCCTTATCGGCGGTTGACGCTAAAACAGAACAGAATATTATTAAAAATATCCAGCATGTGAGAGAAGGAAAAACAACCATTATCTCAACACACCGTTTATCAGCGGTGAAAGAAGCGGATGAGATTATTGTTTTAGACAGCGGCCGAATTGTTGAAAAAGGCACGCATGATGAACTCATTCAAAACCAAGGCTGGTATTATGAACAGTTTATGAAACAAGAAATCAAAGACTCTCTAGAAGAGGAAGGGGAATAATAAATGAAGACAGTCAAAAGACTCCTTTCTTATATGAAATACTTTAAATTATACTTTGCCATCGGAATAGGACTCGTTATTTTGTCCATGTTCTCCGACTTAGCTGGTCCGATTATCGCCCAGCGCGTGATTGATAATGTCATAACACCTGCCGCTGCAGAAGGGAACGCCTACACGGATGTCCTGATTCGACTGATGGCCACTTACTTTGGACTCACAGTCTTTACAGTGATTACTCGGTATATTTCATCCATTTACCGGATGCGTGCAGCTAATGGCATAATAAAAGTGATTCGTGACCAGTTGTACACCCATATTCAAGAACTGCCGATCAACTATTACGACAATCTACCAGCAGGAAAAATCGTGGCGCGTATTACTAACGACACGGAAAACTTGCGCCAGCAGTTTTATGTGGCAACAATCGGTCAGATACTCATTAATACCTTTTACGTTATTGGAGCCTACATTGCGATAGCCAGTTTCCATACTGGTTTAGCTTTAGTGTTGCTGCTTCTGATTCCACTGATGTATTTCTGGAATAAATTCTATACCAAATACGCCAGTGTCTTTAACCGCCAAGAACGGGAATTAAACTCTGACATCAACGCAAAACTGAATGAATCTATTCAAGGGATGCAGATTATTCAAGCCTTTGAACAGGAAGAGCAGATTCAAGAAGAATTTGAAGTCACGAATGAAAAGTGGTACGAAGTCATGCGCAAATACGTTATTCTGGACTCCGGTTTCCAGTGGACCTTTGCAGACTTCTTGCGACGCATGTCCCTCCTTCTCTTAATGGTTTACTTCAGTACCCAATACATCAACGGGGTGCTCGGTGTTTCCGTAGGGATGCTTTACTTGTTTGGGGATTACGTCAGCCGCTTGTACGAACCGATTAAGGGAATCGTGCAGCAGATGGCCTTTGTCCAGCAGGCGATCGCAGCCGGTGACCGGGTATTTGAACTGATGGATATGAAACCAGAAGATAATCCGGAAGAAGAGCTGGAAATTACGGAGGGCCGCGTGTCGTTCAATCATGTGACTTTTGGGTACACGGAAGAAAAAGATGTGTTGAAAGATATTCACTTTACGGCAGAACCGGGGCAAACCGTTGCTTTAGTTGGGCATACGGGTTCCGGTAAGAGTTCGATTATGAATTTATTGTTCCGTTTCTATGACCCGCAAAAAGGGGAAATCTTGATGGACGGAAAGAATACACGTGAGTTTTCCAGACAGTCGGTGAGACGAGGCATGGGGATTGTGCTGCAAGATCCGTTCTTATTCACCGGCACACTGTTGTCCAACATCACGATGAACAATGAGTCGATTACGCGAGAAGAAGCGATTCAGGCTCTGATTGATGTGGGGGGAGCCGACCTGCTGAATAAGTTTGAAAAAGGCATCGATGAACCAGTTGTTGAAAAGGGGAGTACCTTAAGTTCAGGTCAGCGCCAGTTGATTTCTTTTGCCCGAGCGCTTGCCTTTAATCCAAAAATTTTAATACTGGATGAAGCAACGTCCTCTATTGATACCGAAACGGAAGAAATCATTCAGCACGCTATGAATGTATTGAAAGAAGGACGAACAACCTTTATCATCGCTCACCGTTTATCGACTATCCAGCACGCCGATCAGATTCTTGTTCTCGATAATGGAGAAATTATCGAACAAGGCACGCACGAGTCTCTCTTAACCATAGAGGGAGCCTATTCAGAAATGTACGAAATGCAAAAGAAGGGCCAAACCTTGGCTTCATAAAGAATATAAGAAAAAGTATCACACAAAGTGAGGACCCCTAGGAGTTAGATTAGACAACTAACTTTTGGGGGTCTTTTTATTTGAAAAGAAAATGCTAAAAAGAGACAAAAAAGCACCTCTCATGGTATAATTAAATCATGAAAAATTTAAAA
>NZ_BAAACW010000104.1:0-3416 GCF_039521845.1 Alkalibacterium iburiense | reverse complement strand
TTCCACATGTGTATTTCTCGGGCTTTTATAGTTATTCTTTAAATTAGAGACTTTTGGGTAAATTCAAATAATTTAGAGACTCTTTGACAACTTTTTTGAACAAAAAAACCAGTCATAGACTGGTTTTAATCATATGTTTTTTCTTTTTCATACCTTGATTTCACTTCTTCAAAAGCTCCAGGTTCAATGGATTCTAATTTTTCCCTCACCATCTTTAAGGCCGTTTCATAATCATATTCATTTAAGAATAAACCTTCACTGTATCTAATAGTTTCCATTATACCTGGGTATTCTTCTCTGTGTCTGTATAATCTCTGGCTAGTCAATTCTGTTAATAAAGCATTGTCCACGACTATTTCCGTTTGCTCTGCGAGGTGATCGCAATCTTCCTCACACATACTATGAAGTTTTAAGACTTCTTCTAAATCAAGCTTCGGTCGTGCTAATTCTTTTGCCAGCTGTTCTAAGTGATCTGTTGTATAGAACAACAAATCTAAGTAGTTATTTGGCAGTCCAGGTAAATGCTTGCTTTCAATATAGCGCTTCATTTCTCTGATATCTGTTTCCATGTCTTCTAAATCAGCTTTAATACTCAATTCTTGTTTTCTGTAAGAATATAAGACATCAGACAAGGACTGATAAGACTCAGAGAGCTCTTCCAATTGATCAAACGCTTTGTTTAACAACTCATCTGCTTCTGAATGGGGAATCACTTTGTCGTCCAGCTGTTCCTCTATGTGTTCAATGAGTTTCTTTTGCTCATCTAAGGTCTCATTTAAATCTCTAGCTATCTTTTCTTCATCTTTAAAGAGGATATAGCTTTGGCTGATTCTATCCATTTCCAAAGTCAATTCTCTATCTTGTTTAGCTACGTAATAATAGACCTTAGCTAGCTGGTTCAATAATTTTTGAGCATTGGCTTTCGCTTCTATTTCTAATTCCATTGCGTCATACAACTTATCAATTGTTGTTTCTGTTTCCTCTTGCAACAGACGTGTTTCTTCTACTTTCAAATCAGATATGAGCTCATTCATTCGTTGAATTTTTTCTTCTATAAAGATTATCTCCTCTTCAATAGATAACTCTTCTGGAAAGACATAGTCCTGTTTAACGAGCTGCTGATGCCCTTCTTCTATTTCCTTAAGCTCTTCGGTATAAACAGTCTGTATAGTTTTCAAAATTGGTGGGATGTCAGCCATCAACTTTTCCATTTCGTTTAATCTGTTATCTAGCTGATTAACCACCTTTTTAGCTTCTTCATGGTCACCTGATGCAGTTAGGTCGGAAAAAGAAGTAAATAACTTCTCCATTTGACCTAATTTATCTTCCAATTTATTAATGGCACTTCCAAACGAAAAACTTTTTGCCAATAACTCTTTTCTAATTTCATGGTATTTCTTTTTTATTCCTTCGATTTTTTTAAGATTCGCTTGTTCTCTTTGTAGTAACTCATCGATGGTTTGAGTGTAACTTTTGGTTTCTTCTTCCATTTGCGATAAGTATTCATTTGCTTGCTCTTGATACTTTTTAGATTGATTAAACTTATACCTATCGGTTGCTTGTTCTGCTTCAAATAAAAGACTTTCAATATGAGGAAGGGTATGCTCTTCTATCTGATTGATCGACTCCAGAACCTTATCGGCCATTTCCTTTGTTTGACCTGTAATCATCATTTTATCTAAGGATTTAGCTTTATCAGTAGGCATATTATTTTGAGCTTCTTTTTTTCTTTTATCTAATTCATCAATTGCAGAGTAATTTTTCTTTTTAAGATAGTATGTAAGTATATATAGGGTAATAGCTATCAGTAGTATAATGAGTGTGACTATCACTTCGATTGGCATTTTTTCTCCTCCATTGTGAGTTCCTCTTATAGAGCTCAGTGTATCTATTATACAGTATATCAAACTTAGAAGAATTATGTTATACTAGCAAGCAAATTCTATGAATAAATTATTAAACAGGAGAGGATTTTAAACGTGCAAATTGAAACGAACCACTTGTTAACTAAACAGTTGCATAGTATTATTCACGACGAAACAAACAGAATCGCCAACCTAAGTAACGCTTCAGCTTTATTATTTGAACATTTAGATCGTATTAACTGGGCGGGTTTTTATTTATGGGACGATACAGATAACGAACTTGTCCTAGGTCCTTTTCAAGGGAAAGTGGCTTGTATTCGAATTTCTAATGGTTCAGGCGTATGTGGGACGGCTTTTGATAAAGCAGAAACAATTGTCGTACCGGATGTCAATGAATTTCCGGGCCATATCGTCTGTGATGCCGCTAGTCAATCCGAAATTGTCATTCCTCTAATCAAAGACGGAAAGAAAATTGGCGTATTGGATATTGATGCCCCTGTTAAAAATAGATTCACACCAGAAGATCAGGCCATGCTTGAAGAATTCGTTTCTGTATTAATTCACCATATTTAAATTCAGATTATTCGACAAAAAAAGCCATCCAGAAGGATGGCTTTTTAAAGTTGATTGATTATCTGTTGTAGAACTCAACAACGAATGATTCGTCGATTTCAGCAGGCATTTCTTCACGCAATGGTAAACGTGTCAATGTACCTTCTAATTTGTCTTCGTCAAATGATACAAAATCAGGACGACCATAAAGAGATTCTACTGAATCTTTAATAAATTGGACGTTTCTAGATTTTTCACGAATACCAACGACATCTCCTACTTGAACTTGGTAAGAAGGGATATCTACTCGTTTACCATTAACAGTCACGTGACCATGGTTAACTAACTGACGAGCTTGACGACGAGTTGTCGCAAATCCAAGTCTGTAAGCAATGTTGTCTAAACGTTGTTCTAGTAAAATCATAAAGTTAACACCGTGTTTTCCTTCACGGATTTTACCAGCTTTAATGAATAAGTTAAAGAACTGACGCTCGTTTAATCCATACATGTAACGTAATTTTTGTTTCTCTTGTAATTGTAAACCGTATTCTGATAATTTTGTACGGCTTGTTGGTCCGTGTTGACCAGGTGCATAAGGACGTCTTGCTAATTCTTTACCAGTACCTGTTAAAGAAATGCCTAAACGTCTAGATTTTTTCCATGATGGTCCAGTATATCTTGCCATAGTGGGATTCCTCCATTGTTTAATTTTTATGGAGTAAAATAACGTTTGGAAGTTCAGTACTACGTGCAGTTTCTTTTCAATCTTCGCCTAATTGCAGCCGCAGGTTACACAATTGAGCTCATAATAAATATGGCAAGAAACTGTTGACGCGATTACCACTTCCCGCTGCGATATTTTACACAACTTCTAGTATATCTTTTTCTCTTCTATTAGTCAAGAAAAAAAAGAAAGACCAGGAAAAACCGAGACTGCTGAAAAACCCCTATTCTACCTATGATTTCAATAGATAGAATAGGGGGTTTTTAGTATAATAT
>NZ_BAAACW010000103.1:0-50772 GCF_039521845.1 Alkalibacterium iburiense | reverse complement strand
CAAGTGTTTTTTTGTTTTTTCTTGATATAACAACCATTGTAAGCAATTATTAAAAGAAAGTATTGACACTAACATTTAATCATTAGGAGGGGTTAGAATGAAGTTGAAAAAACATGTGGCATATTTATTTACATTTGTAGTGATCTGGTTGCTCGTTGTCATCATAATCTTAAATCTATCTGAGGAAACATCTTTAATCTTATTTGTTATTCTATGTAATGTTTTTTCATGGGTATTCATGTCCTACCTTGATGAAATTAAAGAAACTCGAAAAAAATCATTTAAGAAATAGTTAAATGTGTGCTTTTCAACTAAAATGTAACCTCTTCATAACCATTTCTATCGTCTTGTATATCATTACTTTTTTAAAGACTTATTCTATTTGATTTTTTTCTGTATTATACTTTGATGAGTAAACACGCCACGAATACAAGTGGATAATTCAGCTGGGAAGTTTACTTCCTCAGAATTTTGTATGTATTTTAAGCCTTTAATCTTATCAGGCTCATTTATGAAAGCTTTTCCGCTAACAGATTCAGCAAAGTAGAAGTATCCTTTCCATTCTATACTATTAAATATAAAATGCCCCTGATAGATACCAGATAGGTTTTCAATTTTTAGTCCAATTTCTTCCATCGTTTCACGTTTTGCACAGGCTTCGGGTGTTTCTCCTTCTTCTAACTTTCCACCTGGAAAATTCCAGCTCTTTTCTCTGTCTTGTATTACTAGAACAGCCCCTGCTTCATCTTTCACTATAACTCGAGTGAATATGTTCATCTCTAACCCATCTCCATCTACGTTTTGTATTTGTTAATTTGGAAATATTACTATTTAATTTAAATAAAAAGAGACTCTAGAAATGATATCCGCTCAATTTCTAGAGTTATTTTATTTATAGTCTATCGAAGAGAACGACGGTCTCAATATGACTCGGTTCTTTAAGGAATAACCTGTTCAAGTCCACTGCGGAAGTAGTTTTTCCCTAGAATGGGTATGTCGAGCCGACTAATGTGTTGAGTTGTTCTATTGCTCGCGCAAATAAATAGGACTTTCCCAGAGTTCCTATTCACATATCAAACTGGAGTTATATCTTTTTTTATATGTCATAATTATTCCTACAACAGAAGACAGAAAGGCAATAGGTGCAACCCTGACAAAAACAAATTCAAATCCATGCAGGATTGTTCCAGCAACGGCTAATTCGGGATTATTGTAATTCCAACCTAAATAAGATCCATTTATAACTGCAAGAGCAACGAAAACCATTACAATCAGTACACATACTAAGATGAGTACCCAGCGAGTAGTTTTAACTTTTGTCATACTTCTCTTTGCAAGCTGTAGGTTAATAACCTCCAGTTTTTCAGAAATTGTTTTTAAGTCATCTGTAGCTGGAGCCGTTACTGGTTCTCCAAGTAATTCACTTACAAAAGTATCCAATTCTTCCGCTAATGAAATAAGCATACTCGAATCCGGAACGGATAAACCGTTCTCCCATTTTGATACAGTCTGCCTTACCACATTCAATTTAATTGATAGCTCTTCCTGAGATAGTCCTTTCGACTTTCTCAGTTTTTTTATGTTTTCACCCAGCATAATCTTATACCTCCTTGTTTTTGATGGCTCTATTTTATAGTCAAAAGAGGTGTTGCCACAAGCAACGCATAGTAACATTCGCATGTTTAAAGGGTATTTACACTAAAAACAAAATTTCATCTCTGTGGATTAAGATATATAATCGGATTTTGAGCAGATTGATTTAATTTTATTCCTGCAATCGATATTCTAATGTAGGATGCTTCATTTTCATCATACAGAAACCCTCGATCACATCTTTCATCCACGAAAAATAATTTACTAGTACTATACTTTAGTCAACAGAACTACGGTCTCAATATGTGTGGAGATGATAGTACGTACAAGACAATTATATTGAAGCAGTACTTGCCATACTACATATTCTTCTACAGATATTATCAAATATTTCTTACAAATTTATTCACTGTCATCTCCAGGTGTATTTTCCTCTTTCTCTATTAGCTCTATAAGCTTCCTTTTCAATGACTTTGATACAGGATATTTAGCGATTTTAGCTAGAATGGTTTCTTTGGTTTCTCCACGTTTGTACAATTCTTTCACTACTGCAGAAAAGATGTGGTTAAATCCAAATTCAGCAATAGCATCTGACATAAAAGCAAGTACTCCTAAGCTAATTAAGCCTCCAATCATTCCACCCGGTCCTAGAGTAGCCAGAGATGCAGTGAAAGCAGCTGCTCCTGTTAGTCCGGTTGCTCCCATTGCCGTAAGTAATAATAAACCTGGCACTCCAAAACCAACTATCTTTGAAACTACTTTTTCCATCTCTTCATCTCCTGATAATTTTCTAAGTTGATACATTCTTTATAATGCATCTTCTAATTCTGATTCAGTATATCCAAAAGTATAATCCTCGTCCTTACCATTTGATGCCCATATTTCAGCAGCATCGTAGACACTTAATGTCTCTTCGTCTTCTACAGCATCTTCGTAATCATCTAATCCATACCGACAGTTAGTACAATACATTTCACTGTATACATATCTCTTAATCAACGGTGTTCCACAATTGGGACAAGGTGATGTTTCACCAGTGTATACATCTTTATCTTCTGAGTCCTTACTCTTGAAAATATCAAATATTCCCATTTGTCTTCCTCCTTTTATCTATACGTATTTCAACTTTATTATTGCTATTGTATGAACTAGAAACGTTACTTACTGTCTTAAAAGTCTTTTCAAAGTTTTTTATAGTAGTATTTATAATGCTAGGGGTCTACTATCTTAATGTATTTACCTAGCCTTCATCTAATGTTTTAATCATTGAGGCAATTGAACTAACTGAAATCAAACATAAAGTTGCTTTCTTTTTAGATGCTCCTCTGTCATGAGTTAGCTGATTCCCGAGGTCTACAGAAGCTCTTGCATACTTTCGAGCTTTCTCTGAACTATCTCTTAATTCATATCTTAGAAAAGCTTCCAACATACGTTTTGCATCTGTTGTACTTGTCTCTACACCATCTAAAGTAGTGTGTTTTTCAGGATCAAAAACTTGTTGAGCAATTGTTATTAGCGTCTCTCGTCCTATCATTCCTATGGCTTGAAATTGCTCCTCTGTAGAAGCGAATTCTAGTCTACTTCTCATCTCATCTATAGATCGATCAACCCTTTCCCAGCCAGTGGGTTGATACTCTTCCGTATAGTTACCGCGAACTGCAAATTTACTAAACCGCCTGTAAAGATTTGATTTTAATTTTGCTACTTCTTCATTATCTTTAAACATCGTCAACTCACAGAGTTCTTTAATTATTACAAATTGCTGTTTACCATCGAACTCTGCTAAGTTTTTATATAGTGCTGTTCGTTTATTCGGTACTACACTTCCAAATTTTCCAAAGTCTGAGCTTATTATAGGGATTCTTACATCAAAATCAACTGCATATGTGTTGCAATATTTCACTATTTGAGATCCACTCAATCCATGACTTGTATCTCCCAGAATATCAGCAGCATGGGCTATAAACGAGTTATCAATTTCATCAGTCTCCATTACAACCTCCTCAGCATTTACTTATACTACTTAACTAATCGTTGGGTATAGAACAATAGTTCTTCAATCTTTGCTACGATTCGTTTTTGTTCTGCGCTCGGGGGGAGAGGTACTACGTAACTCTTAAGCACATCTGTTGGAACCCTTTTTTGTCCTGCAGTACCTGTCATATTTTTTTCACATGTAGAAACAAAAATTGGGCTTTTAATAAACCACATAAAAAACTCTCTACAAATGTTACTGTACGATCTTAGTACATGAAGTTCTGTTGTCCCTGCACCGATTCCATTTTCAAGATTCATCATTAGAGCTGACTTTAAATTTTGAAAACATGGAGTAATCTTAGCCATTACAATATCTCCATCTTGAAAATGTGTATAGCCTTTCTTAATATCCCCCCACGGTCTAACTTCATATGCAAAATTACTTAGATATCCATCATCAATCAAAGCCATCGGTATAAACGATACTCCTAACTCATCACTAACATTATTTCTTGGATTAATTTTAAAAATATCAGTAAACCTAACCCACTTCCAACTATCGGGAATATCATATGGGATCTCATCGTCAGTAATTTCCGGAAGTTTCTTGGTTTTCTTAATCTTACCCTCCTTAATCATCTTTTTCTTCTCTTCTTGAATCTGATTGAAGAGGTCCTCAGCTGTTCCATCTTCTTCTCGTTGTTCAACGAGCTTACCTTGTACAGCATATTGCAAGATAGACTTCTGCATATCTTCCGGGAACTTTTTATTTAGCTCCTCCACTTCAGAATAGGCTGCATCGTATTTGTCTACATACGGTAGTAGTTCTTCAATCTTTACTACGATACGCTTTTGTTCTTCTAAGGGAGGAAGAGGCATAATTGAATTGACTATTTTTGTTTTAGAAATGTTAGGCTGAGCACCACCAGCTCCCATTTTAATATATACGCTCCGCTGACTCCTCAAAAAATAAAACAGAAATTTATTGTCAACAATACTATAAGGTATGCACGCACAACATGCTTGATTAGTAGTCGCTTCTATATTTAATATTCCAAGCTTACCAATCGTTGCTCCATACATTGCCATCAGTACTGAACCCATAGGATTAAGTCTGACTGCAGTTTTATTAACAGCTTCCTCAGTAATAAATTCTGGTACTTCAGTTATGTACCCGTCATTCAAATCTCCTGTTTTTAACCATGGTATCTTCCCACCATAGTATTCAGGATTTGATCTCAGAGGTGTGGCTCCTGCACTCCATGATCCAACAGCTCCTACTCGTACCCATTCCCAGTTCTCTGGAATATCAAATGGAATCTCATCATCTTTAATTTCAGAAAGAGCCTTGGACTTTTTAATCTTTCCTTCCTTAACAAGCTGTTTTTTCTCAACCTGAATCTTCTTTAATAACTCTTTCGCAGTACCTTCTTCTTCACGTTGTTCTACAAGTTTTCCCTTTATGGCAAGTTGGAGGATACTATCTTTCAGATCTTTTGCATTCATTTAATCACCTCCAAGCATAGAAGTAATCTGTTCTAAAACATTGTCAATTTCTGCATTAAGAGCTTCTCTTCTTTCCTGATACTCATGAATTAAATCCATAGGATCCAAAATCACTTCTTCTTCCTGAGCCAATCCACAAAGTTCGATATTATAATTTCTTTCTATTATTTCGTCTATAGTATACTTCTTTGCTTTTGGAAATCCGTTCACTTCGATCTCTTCTCGGTTCTCCCACCAGTTAAGTGCATCATCAAAATGCTTCAGTTTCATAGGTTTTGTCTTGGAGAAGTTCTTGTACCCTTCTGGCATATCCACACGATAAAACCAGGTGATGTTAGTATGAAATCCTGGACACGTTTTGATAGAATATAAACTATCGAAAAGGAGTGTCTATCGATGTCAAACCGAAGAACCTATGATGTCGACTATAAGAAAACGCTAGTCAGTTTGTACGAAAATGGTCATTCAGTAAAGAATTTACGTGAGGAACATGGCATAGCAGAACAAACCATTTATCGGTGGATCAAAAAATATTCCACAGATGAAAAAACCGGGTATTCTGAAGCAGATATCGAAAATATTAAAGTAGAGAATGCCCGTCTTAAGACAGACAATGATATCCTAAAAAAGGTCTTAGCCATGTTCACTCAAAAATAGACCGCGATGACTTTATTTTCGAACTCAACGCAATCAAAGACGACATCAATTTAAAGCGAACACTGGAATTGTTTGATATTCCACGCTCAAGTTTTTATGAACGTGTTAATCGCGAGGAATCGCATAGAGAGCGTGAAAATCGGCGTATCCTCAAAAAAATTGAACGCATATGGGAATCAAGTGGGCGTGTGTATGGTGCCCCGAAAATTCATGCAATCTTGGTTACTCAAGAAAACGAAGACTGCAGTCTCAAACGTGTTCAAAAACTGATGCATAAACAGGGCATTCGGTCCATTACACAAAAGAAATGGCGGCCACACAGGTCCGCTGATCCTGTGCCAGACGATTGGGTAAACTTATTAAATCAAGATTTTTCTACCACTGGATTGAACCAAATATGGGTAACGGATATTACCTACATTTGGACAGGGAAAGATGAATGGAGTTACCTCTCCACGATCCTTGATTTATATTCACGGAAAGCCATTTGGTCATTTAGCCGACAGATGACTGTAGATCTGGTCTTAGATACTTTAACCAAGGCAACCCAACGATACGGTGCGGCCGAAGGCCTTATTCTCCATTCTGATCTTGGTTCACAGTACACAAGCGAAGCGTATGAATCTGCGCTGGAAAAACAAGGGATTCGTCATAGTTTCAGTCGGAAAGGGAGTCCTCACGATAATGCCGTAATCGAATCCTTTCATTCTATCGTAAAAAAGGAAGAAGTTTATCAAAAGAATTATCCTGATTTCGATACGGCTTATAGAGAATTATTTCAATACATTGAAGCCTTCTACAATCGGAAGAGAATCCACTCGGCACTTGGGAACCGAACGCCCCTAGCCATTGAGCAAGGATACTTAGATCAAGCAGTTATTTAAGTTAGACGGAATCATAGCACGGTTAAATAGAAAAACTTTAGCTTTCCTCATGGTTTCGGTAAATGTTCTAAAAAGCGTCAGCGGTTAGAACGTTTACCGAAACCTTGAGGCCTCAAAACGGTCCATGTTTCATTAATAAATTCTCTTAAATCGTGTCCAAGATATTGACGTAATACCAGTTGTCCTCCGGCGTTGTTTCCTCCTGATTACAAGCGGACAAAGCTACTGTTGATGCCATAAGTAATGTTAAAGTAGCTAAGTATGAATTCTTTGACATGCTATCACCCTTTTCCTTTTTTTATAAGATATCATTCTCACAGTCTTTACTGCTCCGGTAAAAGTCCTAAAGAACGTTTATTACGGGTTACAGTAACTGCAGTGCCCAGGGTCTGCTTGTTCTTTTCCTAGCGGATATAACCTCTCTTCATTATAATTACATTTGCTGCACTCATAATGAAGCGAGAGCGTTAATTCTGTCGGTCTTTTACACCATCCACAAGGTAACCCTTTTTTGGAATCCGTCACACTGTACCCTGGCCAGCTGCACTGTGGACATAAGCTAAGAACATTCTTGACTAAATCTTTTGTTGCCGTTTCGATAATCTTCATCCGTTTTGGATTATATAAAGCTCTCACATCTGTTTCAATGAATATGGTTTGATCCGTTGATTTGAGTAATGCCTCATGGACTGATTCTTCTAAGTGCCGGTGTGTAGTTATTCCTTTGAAGATATCTTCTGGATCTTTAGTCCCCTCACTGACTTTAACCACCATTCCTGTTTCAGGAAATCCTGCGGATAAAGCAAATGCGTGTGCTTCTGAATGATTTCTGACCACTTTATGCTTAAAAGCTGTTTCTGTAGTCGCTGCTACCCCGCTGATTTCAATGTCATTTTCCTTATCGATCAATAAAACGATTTCTCGGTTATACGGGAGAAATGGAATCATCGGATGAGGACCAAACGATCCTTCACTTGAAATAGATAGCGTCTGACCAAACTGATTCATTGCTCCTTCAGCCTTGAGTCTAGCTGCTTCCATCTGATTTCCTGTTCGCTTTGTTTCTCCAGTAAATGTCCCAAACTGATCCGTATTAAATCCTTCAGGAACAACAATTTCAATTCCTAATTCATTTTCTAGTATCGGTGATATTACTTCTTCTTTTTTATGCATCGTTGCTAATATCGCTACACGATTTTTGAAAAGAGAGTGAATAATTTTCCTTTTATCCATTAGCTAAACTCCTTCTATATAGATATACTGGGTGTTTTTGTATAATTACTTAACTACTCGAATTTTTTCTAAATATACTATTCCGGCATACCTTGAAGACAAATATTTATTGTATATCTTTTCAGCCACTTCCACAGCTTGTTCTTCATCCTCAATTATTATTTCTATTCTTATATTTTCACCAAACCTGCTAAGCCCTCCAGATATTGACCTCATACCTCTTTGACCTTGTCCTGAGACATCGTGATAAATAGTGTAAGCTTTAATTTCTAAAGACTCTATATATTTTATTATTTTAGAAATTATTATTCTTTCAGTTATTATTATTAGTTTTTCTACCTGTTTTAACACGTTGAACCACCCCTATTTAATAAATTGAGAAATCATAATTGCTAAATGATAATAAAGTGGAATTCCAAGTATAATATTAAATGGAAAAATAATCCCTAAAGCTATGGCTAGAGCTAAAGATGGATTAGCATCAGGGAAAGTTTCTCTCATCACTGCAGGTGCAGTTATATAGGACGCACCACTGGCTAAGGCTGCCAATATTGTTGCTCCTCCAGGACTCAAGCCAATAAAAGTAGCTAAAATTATGGCGATAGTAGCGTGGATTGGTGGTAGGATAATCGCTAATAAAAATGTAATTGGTCTGACATTTTTCAATTCATATAATCTTGAACCGGTAAGTAGCCCTATATCAAGCATAAAAACTGTAAATACTCCCTTGAAAATATTATCATAAAATGGCATAAGACTTTTTGTACCTTCAACACCTGAGATAAGCCCAATTAGAAAACCACCAAAGATCATTAATGTCGATTTAGCTGTTAAAGAAATACGTAATATGTCTTTTATGGCGTATTCACTTTTATCTGTTTCTGTAGATTTCTTCTTTAAGCCCGTATAGCCCAGAATAATAGCAGTAATTAATGCTGCGGTATCCATGAAAGGGTATAAAGCAGGTACAAACTCCTCAAAATTAGCTCCTGTTTGTTGCAGAAAAACTAAAGTTGATGTAAGGGTTACACTACTACATGCCCCATAATGCCCTGCTATCGATCCGGCATTAGACGAATCAAATCCAATCTTAGACACTATAACATATACTAGAGTAGTAATTACAATACCAATAATGACCGCGGCTAAAGCATATATTATTAATCCCTGAACGCCAGTTTTACTAACTGATACGCCCCCCTTTAGTCCGATAGATATTAAAATATATAACGTTATAACTGAACCAATCGAATCCGGTATTTCCAAATCTGATTTAACAGAGACCGCAATGACCCCTAGTATAAAAAATAATATCGCTGGAGATAACATATTGTTAAAAGCAATTTCTAAAGAACTCATTTTGTCACCCTACTTTGTAATGTATTTTATAAAGCTTTTTTTTCTTATTCTTTCAACACTTTAATTACTTCACCTCTTACACAACAAGCAAGTCTACGGATTTCATTTGCCACTCAACTTATATTAGATTGTATAATCTTGGAAAAAATAAAAAAACCGACCATTTTAACAGGGGAAGTTATCACACTTATAGTTAGTGTCGATACTTCCTTGCATTAAAAATAGTCGGTTTAACTTCAACTGTTCATTTAGTTTACTCATAAATGAACTTTCTCAGTTCTCCCAGATATATATTTATCAAAGCATTATTTTTTTCTCTAAATCAGAAGTTAATTTAAATATCATAACTCTTTCACCATTTCTAGTACTAATATCTGTATGGAAAGATATAACTTCTTCACCAGTTTGTTCTGTAATAATTTCACCTAGTTTATCTCTACCTGCCTCAACTAAGTTAGCGCGGATTTTTTTTATTGACAATAAACCTTCTAGTGTTTCCGAGAGTTTATATTCTGCAGGTGTTAAGATACCCTTTAAGACAACAATCACCATGTCTCTGAGAATGTCAGTCTTAACTGTTACAGACCCTCTACCCAAAAAATCCTTTTCCCATTGAGTTAATGCTCTACTTATTTCGGTTTCTAACTGACCTTTTTTTATGGTTTTCCCCTCCTAATAAAGAAATTCCATATATTTAATTACCACACGTAGTATACTGTTTAATTTCAATGAAATTTATAAAGCCATTCGGTATTTTCATATAGACAATCAAATATTATCATAATGCTAATACATTTAACATTTATAGTGATATTGAAACCATCAAGCTTAAATATTAAAATAAATTATATATCAAACTTATTCTATTGTCAATTTGTTTTTTAACTACTAAATACATGTACTAAAAACTAAAAAAAGTACGCACCTTTTTAACATAAACACAAAGCTTGAATCCTAATATTTACAATAGGTTTCAAGCTTTTTATGCTTTGCAAGTGTCAAAGACAGGATTAGCACATAATTCTTCTATGGTAAAAATATTTGTACGCCAAATAAAGTTATGGACTAGTTTATAATATAAATTTACGACAAACTGCAATTCTTTTCATTATTTTCTATTGCAAAAGCAGTATTTTCTCTACAATCGAGCAAAATCGCTACAGATATGTACTGCTATTTTGTTGTAAGGTTAAAACATAAAAGCAAAACTCCACCCGTTTTGGCACTTACCATTCACCAGTAATTCATTAGTTCTTTTAGAACACACCCAGAATTCATTAATTTTATTATTTCTGCAAAGTAAACATTCCTGTGAAATCACCGTAAACACGCCATTTCAAAGGGTTCTATATTTATTTTGTTTCCATCAGAAAAACCATTTCCACATGTTATATCATCTCAAGCGGAAGCTAAACAAAATATCTAACCTATCTCTTCAACCTAAACAAAAATGACCGCTATCTAATCTGTCAACTCAACCCTCCCCGAATCAATACCGTTGACCTATTTCCACAAATAACAAAATAGGCTTTTCAGTCAAATCTGCTGCCAGCAATTTTTATTGCACTAAGTAGCAAAACGCTAAAAAGCCCTTTATTACGGGGTTTCTTATTATATTATTTCTCCACCCTTGACATCAATACTACACACTCTGCAGTCGTTTTCTACCAATCGTAGCTCCGCTTCTCTTGGGAAAACTTTGCATAAGACGTACATCTACTTACTTCGTAAGCAGTGTTACGGTTTCCACATGTGTCGTCTGAGGGAACATGTCTACCGGCTGAACTTTCTTCACTTCATATCCGCCTTCGTTCAGTAATTTTAAATCACGTGCTAATGTACTTGGGTTGCAGCTAACGTATACCATTTTCTCAGGTTTCATCGTTAAGACAGCTTCTATGAATTCTGGTGCCAGACCTTTTCTTGGAGGATCGACTACCACGACATCCACTTGCTTTCCTTCTTCTGACCAATCGACAATTATTTCTTCTGCCGCTCCTACTTCAAAGGATACATTCTCAATAGCGTTCAATTTGGCATTTTCTTTCGCGTTGTCAATGGCTGGCTTTACGATTTCCATTCCATAGACATGTTTGGCTTTTTGCGCCAGGGCTAAAGTCATCGTTCCAATGCCACAATACGCGTCAATAACGGTTTCTTCTCCTGTTAATTCCGCATAGTCCACTGCTGTTTGGTACAGCTTCTCTGTTTGAACAGCATTCACTTGATAAAAGGATTGATGGGAAATATTAAATGTCATGCCAAGCAAGGTATCCTGATAGCTATCTTCCCCTACAAGGACTTTTGATTCTTTTCCTAAAATAACATTGGTCTTTTTGGTATTAATATTTTGAATCAGACTGACCATATCAGGGACAGCTTGCTGAATCGCTTGGACTATCTCTTCTTGTCGATGAAACTCATCTGAATTGGTCACTAAAATAACCATTACTTCTCCAGTAAAATGCCCACGTCTCACAATAATATGACGTAACCAGCCCTTATGTTCTGTTTCATTATAGGGTTTAACATGGTATTTTCTCATGACATCTCTCACCGCAACAATCACTTGATCGATTTCAGGGTCTTGAATAATAAAATCCTCTAATGGGATTAAATCGTGACTGTTCTTTCTGAAAAATCCCGTTGTCAAGCGCCCATCTATTTTTCGGACGGGTACTTGTGCTTTATTACGATAACCGTAAGGATAATCCATTCCAATGACATCATTGACTTCTACCTCTGGAAGTTTAGCTATTTTAGATAATACTTTTTCGACTTGTTCTTTTTTAAAGGCCAATTGAGCTTCATATGTTAGATGCTGAAGAGACATGGTGCCTGTTTGGGCATATACTTTATCCACGATTTCAACGCGATGCGGACTTTCAGTTAGTATTTTCTCCAATCGACCAAAACCAAACTTCTTCCCTACTTTGATAACTTTAAATTGAATGGTTTCTCCTGTTAAAGCTCCTTCTACAAATAGAGGGTATTGATCCACTTTAACCACACCTAATCCCTCATGTGTTAAATCAACGACTTCGCCTTGTAATGATTCATTTTTTTGTACAGGGGCTTTCCATTTCTTTTTACTCTGTGCCATTTCAGTACTCCTCTTGTGTGCTTTGATTAGTTAAGTGTAGCAATAACATAAAAAAAATCAAGGAGTAGAATAGAGTCACTCCTTGATTTTCAGCTTAAATACTACTTAATAATTCAGATTGTGTTTTATAAAGAGTATAATAACGCCCTTGTTTCTCCATCAGCTCATCATGGCTTCCTGCTTCTAGTATTTTTTTGTCTCCGATATAAAAAATACGATCACTGTTTCGAATAGTAGACAGTCTATGAGCTACAATAAAGGCGGTTCGTCCTTCTAAGAGGCGGTTTAAGCCTTCTTGAAGTAATATTTCTGTTTGGGTGTCAATACTTGACGTAGCTTCGTCTAAAATCAAGACCTTAGGATTAGCTAACAAGGTACGTGCAAAAGAAATCAGTTGTCTCTGCCCTACTGATAGTGAGCTTCCTTTTTCATGAATATAGGTATGATAGCCATTTTTCAGCTCTGAGATAAAATCATGCGCTTTGACTATTTTAGCCGCTTCAATAATTTCCTCTTCTGTTGCATCCAATTGACCATAACGGATATTTTCCAAAATAGTGCCTGAGAATATAAATGTCTCTTGGAGCATTACCCCAATTTGATCACGTAATGAATTAACGGTGACATCTCGAATATCTATTCCATCTACTAATATGGCCCCTTCTCTGACATCATAAAACCGACTAATCATATTTGTAATAGTCGATTTACCAGCACCTGTCGGGCCAACTAAAGCAATCGTTTCTCCCGCTTCCACTTCAAAATTCAAATTCTCAAATATAGTCTGGTTCTCTTCATACCCAAAAGTGACATTATCAAATGTCACGTGTCCTTCTACATCCGGCATGTCAAAGGCATCTGGAGCATCTTCTATTTCAGGTTTAATATCCATCATGTTAAAAATTCTTTCGAGGTATACAGATCCGGAAACAATAGAATTATAAAAATTTCCAATGTTCACAATCGGATTCCAGAAGTTATTGACATAAGCGACAAAGGCAATGAGCACCCCAGTTGTCACATTCACCCCAAGTCCTCGAATACCTGCAAAATAAATAAAAGAAACAGTAATAATGGCAATATTCTGGACAATAGGCCCTAAAAGGAACTGCACTTTAACAGCATTCATCCAGGCATCTCTCTGCTGGTTACTCACATCTGAAAACACACTGTGGTTAAGGCTTTCTCGTGTGAAAGACTGGGTTGTCTTTATTCCTGCTATACTTTCATGAATATAAGAGTTTAATTTTGATTGCTTCTGACTTAGTTCGTCATACGCTTTACGCTGTTTGTTTTTAATAATTAAGGTAACCCATAATAATATAGGCAGTAAAATAATACTATATAAAGTCAAACGCACATCGATTGCCAACATAATTATCAGGGTAACCATGACACTAATAACATCTGAAATCACATTGATCAAACCAGACGACAAGATGTTACTTAAATTATTGATGTAATTGACGACACGAATCAGTATACTTCCATGCGGCCGTGAATCAAAGAATGAAAAAGATAATGTCTGAATATGAATAAATAAATCCGATCGCATGTCTTTTAATACATCTTGCCCGAGCAAAGTAATATGCCATAATCTATAACGCGTCGTCCACCCACTCAAAACAGTCAGGATGGCGTAGGTTATTATAATCATGACCAATAGTCTCGTATCCCCATTAGGAATAACCACATCAATCACCAAACTGGTTAAATAAGGCCCTAAAATCATTATAATATTGGCTAGAAGAATAACTAGCAGTAGAAGAATGACCTGTTTCTTATAGGGGACTAAATAGCGCCCTATGCGTTTAAAGTTTTCTTTATTATTTGGTTTTTCCTGTAATGCTTCTTCATCTCTAAAGGCTTGAGCCATCTTTATCCTCCTCTACCATGGATTGTCCGAGCTGTTCTTTGTAAATTTGGTAATAGGCTCCTCCTTTAATAAGGAGTTCCTGGTGTTTTCCTTGTTCCAATATGTTTCCTTTAGATAAAACTAAGATTTGATCGGCATGTTTAATCGATGAAATACGATTGGCGATGATGAAGGTAGTCTTTTGCTGACTGACTTCTTTCATCCCTTCTTGAATCTTAACTTCTGTTTCCATATCTACCGCAGATGTTGTATCGTCTAATATGAGAATAGATGGATCTTTTAATAAACCTCTAGCTAATGAAAGGCGTTGTTTTTGTCCGCCAGACAAGCCGCTTCCTCTTTCGCCAATATAGGTACGGTATTTTTCTGGTAACTGTTCAATAAACTGGCTGGCATCAGCTACCCTAGCTACTTTCTCAACTGTCTCAAACTGAGTGTTAGGTTCATTGAATGCAATATTATTTTGAATTGTATCTGAAAACAAAAAGACATCTTGCATAACCACCGCTATATTGGTCCGTAGTTCTATCACATTCCAGTTTCTAGCATCTTCATTATCAATTAATACTCGGCCTTCAGTAGGATCAATGAATCGAGAAATTAAATTGACTACTGTAGACTTACCAGAACCTGTTTCACCTAAAATACCGACCACTTGACCGGGTTCTACTTTAAAAGAAATGTTATTGAGAACTCGTTGATCAGGCTCGTCATCAAAAGCAAAGGAAACATTTTCAAACTCAACGGCTCCTTCGATTCTCTTATTCTTCGTTTGCTTATCTATAGGTATTTTCGGTTGAGTGGCTAGCATTTCACGAATTTTTATTGTTCCTGAATTGAAACGCTGGATATCATTCATGTAATTCCCTATATTTCGCATAGGCATATTCAACATCCAGATTACTCCGGTGAAAGCCACTAAATTCCCCACACTCATTCTACCTGTTATAGCAAACCAGCCGCCTAAACCAATAGCGATTACCGACATGAATCCTGCAAAGGTTTCTATAATAGGTAAATAACGCTTGGATATACGAGCTGAATCCATATTAGCCTGTTTAAACTGTTCATTTCGAGCATCAAATTTCTTTATTTCATAGGCTTCATTAGCAAAGGCTTTGACCACTTTGTTTCCACCAATATTTTCTTCAACCATCGAGTTTAGTCGTGAAAAACTTTCTCTAATCTCATAAAATGCATGTCGCGCTTGAGCAGATAACAACAGTGTAAACAATCCGACAAATGGTGTAACGACCAGCAAAGAAAGCATGAGACGCCATTCAATAGTCCCCATTAAAATAAGAGCAGATATAAATAAAACAACATTATCTAGGGCGTTAAAATAAGTCCATGCCACATTATGACGAATGGCATCTGTATCTCCCGTCATACGTGCCATTATATCTCCCACTCTAGTCGTGTTGAAAAAAGTTAAATCCAGTTCCTGCAACTTAGTGTATAAGTCCTCGCGTACTTGATAGAGGACATTTTGACTGATTCTCTCAAATTCTATTTGGGAAACATAGCGTAAGACTGTTCGAAGGACGACACTTCCTATCATTAACCCGAGTAATGGGAGAAGTAACTCATCCTGTCCTCCTATAATAACTTCATCTACCAGTAATCCCCCAATATAAGGAGATACGACGAATAAACCTGCGACGATGACCGTCACAATACTTGCCCAAACCCAGCCAAATAAATATGACTGAATATATTTCCAAACCCATTTAATAGAGTACATTCCTTTTTCACCTCTCCTGATTTCCTTGCTTACTTTACTCGTCTCTTTCACATAATAGAATGGATTTTATCTTCAAATAGCATGGAATAAATTGATTTTTCGATTACCTTAGTTATTTAGAAGATATCGGATGAAGTTATTGCAGTAAAAATTGTGAATAGGTATAATTTAGGAGAAGTGATAAAAAAGAAGGAGATACTATGTTACATATCCATTCAAAAACATTTAATCCAGATGTTCTGTATGTTTTTGATGCCGAAAATGTTGGCCCTCATTGCGGTAGAGAACACTCACATGACTTTTTTGAGTTGTCTATTATAATGAAAGGTGACTCATTTTATGTCATCGATGGCGAAACTGTCCATTTGTCTGAAAAAACAGTCTTATTATTTAATCCCGGAGTAGAGCACTTTGAGTTTTCGCAAGATGGTATGCGAAATATTCAAATTCATATCGGGTTGAAACACTTTAACCTGGACCGTTTCCCCAGAAACTTCCTGCCTTTTGAATCAAAGATTATACACCTTGGTCAGTATAAAGAGGACTTTTTTGAAACATGTGAGGAAATCATACTTGAGTTAAATGAACAGAAACCTGGTCATGAGCTTATTATCAAATCACTGGTCTATAAATTGATTGTTTATTTGATTCGGGATGAAGACACGGTCACAATAAACAGAGACTTGGTTTCTGATGAAGAAGAATCCGAGAAGCAATCTTTTGTTAATGATGTTCAGTTATATATTGAAAACCATTATGCTGATGATTTAACCCTCAACCATTTAGCCGAGTCCTTTTTTACGACTACGGCTACCCTTTCCAGATTATTTAAAGAACTAACGGGAGATACCCCAATCAACTACCTTATCCATTACCGCTTGGAAAAAGCCAAAGAGTATTTAGAAGCTGATCAGTCGATGACAGTCAAAGAAGTGGCTCATTCTGTAGGTTACGATGATCCATTATATTTCAGTAAACTTTTCAAGAAACATTACGGGGAATCGCCCACCTTTTACGCCAATAAAAATAGCATAAAGGAAAGCGATTAAACACAAAAACGAATGAGTCTCCCAACCATGCTGGGATCTCATTCGTTTTTTACATTGCTTTTAAAACAAGCATTCATTTATTCCACATGATCTGTTTCTTCTAACTCAGAAACTTTTTTAACAAATTCAGATTCTTTTTCTCTTCTCATTGAATCTGGTGCTTCTATCGCTAATTTCATTCTATCCAAATCAGAAACAATATCGATATGCTGCTGATGCATAATGAAATCTACTGGAGCGTCTCCCCCATATTCTCCGTCAATATTAATCATTAATTCCTGCTCATTCAAAGTTTCTGCTTTAACATGACTAGTTTTAGTATACAGAACTTTCGGATGGTTAACATGTTTGCCATCGTTAATAAGCAGGGTAATCAATCTTAAAATTTCGGCTAAGTTTGTCGTTTTGACGATGATTAAGGTAAACTTACCATCGCCGAGCACCTTGTCAGGAGCGATTTTTTCAAAGCCCCCTACTGAATTGGTTAGAGCGACAAACACTAGAGAAGCATTGCCTTCATACACCCCTTGATCATATGTCACTTTGAGAGGAACTTTTCCTATACGTGGAAGTAGTTCTGCTCCTCTAACAAAATACGCCAACGACCCAAATACAGATTTCATATTCGCTGGTACATCATACGTAAGCTCAGTTAGTGATCCTGCTGCTCCAATATTAGCAAAATACCGATTCGTTTTTTCTGTTTTTATTTCACCAATGTCCATAAAGACAGATTGATTTTTATGTATAAGCATCGCTGCTTCAACATAATCATTTCTCGGTATTTTTAAAGCTCTGGCAAAATCATTCGTTGTTCCTGCAGGAATAATGGCCAGTTTAGGACGATGTTCAAAAGGTGCCATGCCATTAATCACTTCGTTTATAGTTCCGTCTCCACCGACCGCTACTATTAAATCGAAATGATCTTTTGTACATCTCTCTGCTTCTTTCTGGGCACTTAAAGGGGAGGCTGTGGTACAAAATGTACTGGTATCATAACCCGCATTTTCATATACTTTTAATATCTCAGGTAAGTGTCGTGTAAACGTTTCTCTTCCTGATGTGGGATTATAAATAATTCTAGCTCTATTTCTCATGTACATACACTCCCTCAGTTGGCCATTTACCTTTTATCAATTTCTTGTTTTAATAATTTATTTACAACACCTGGGTTGGCTTGTCCTCTTGTTTCTTTCATTATTTGCCCGACTAAGAAACCTAAAGCTCGGCCCTTGCCGTTTTTATAATCTTCGATAGACTGCTCGTTCTGATCTAATGTTTCATTAATAATCGGTAAGAGTTTTGAAGGGTCGCTTAACTGTATCCAGCCTTTTTCTTCAACTAATGCCTTCACATCATCACTGCCATTTTGAACTAATTCTCTGAACACTTTTTTAGCTATTTTTGATGAAATGGTTCCATCTCCAATCAGGTTGATCATTTCAGCTAAAGCTTTGGGAGTCATTTGGGTGTCTGACAATTCTATTTGTTCGCTGTTCAAGTAAGCTGACACTTCTCCCATTAACCAGTTAGATGCTTGCTTAGGATCTGCTCCATGATTCACTGTTTCTTGGAAGTAATCAGACATTTCAACTGACGCAGTCAATACTTGGGCATCGTACTCCGGTAAATTGAACTCTTTTACATATCGGACTTGTCTATCCTTAGGCATTTCCGGTAAGGATTGTCTGACCTTTTCAATCCACTCATCACTTATTTCCAAGGTTGGAATATCCGGTTCCGGGAAATAACGATAATCACTTGAGCCTTCTTTGACACGCATTAAAATAGTCTGACCAGTCGTATCATCAAAACGTCTTGTTTCTTGAAGTAATTCTTCTCCTGCGATTAAAGCTTTTTCCTGTCTTTGAATCTCATAGGTTAAACCTTTTCTGACATTGTTAATGGAATTCAAGTTTTTCAGTTCTGATTTAACCCCGAATTCTTCTTGTCCAAAAGGACGGAGTGAAATATTGGCGTCACAGCGCATGGATCCTTCTTGCATTTTAACATCAGAAACTCCTGTAAACTGAATGAGTTGTCTAATAGTATCCAGGTAAGCTTGTGCTTCTTCCGGTGAACGAATGTCTGCTTCTGATACAATTTCAATAAGCGGTGTCCCTTGACGGTTCAAGTCAACATAAGAATACCCATCGTCTCCGTGAGTGGTTTTTCCTGCATCTTCTTCTAAGTGGACACGCTCAATGCGTATTTTTTTCTTTTCTCCCTCTACTTCAATCTCTATCCAGCCATCATATCCAATCGGCTGATCATATTGAGATATTTGGAAAGCTTTTGGATTATCAGGATAAAAGTAGTTTTTTCGATCAAATTTACTATGATTCGTTATCGTACAGTTTAAAGCTAAGGCTGCTTTCATTCCAAATTCAATCGCTTTTTGGTTTACCACTGGTAAAACTCCTGGGTAACCCCAATCAATTTCATTTGTATTCGTATTTGGTTCTGCTCCAAATCCGACTGGAGACGGGGAGAACATTTTTGATTCTGTTTTTAACTCAACATGGAGTTCTAAGCCAATAACGGGTTCTAAATTCATTGATTATTCTCCTCCTTCAAATGTTGGTTTCTGAGTATGGTAATCTGTCTCTCGCTCAAAAGCATAGGCGGCTCTGTAGAGTGTTTGCTCGTCAAAGTGTTTACCAATTAATTGCATACCTACAGGTAATCCATTTGAAAACCCACAAGGTATGGAAAGTGATGGAACTCCGGCCAAGTTAATCGTAACCGTTAAGACGTCAGACATATACATTTCAATGGGATCTTCGATTTTACCGCCAATGTCATAGGCAGTCGTGGTTGTGGTTGGAGCGATTAACACATCCACTTCTTCAAAGACTTTATCAAAGTCTTGCATAATCAATGTTCTCGCTTTAGCTGCCTTTTTAAAGTGAGCATCGTAAAATCCAGAACTCAACGAGAAAGTTCCTAACATAATACGGCGTTTCACTTCCAGTCCGAATCCTTCGCTTCGCGACTTGACATAAAGGTCTTCTAATGTCTCAGTCTGCTCCGCACGGTAACCATAACGGATACCATCAAATCGCTGTAAATTACTGGCCGCTTCAGAAGATGCTAAAATATAATAAGCAGGTACACCATATTCAGTATGAGGCAAGCTGACTTCCACGACTTCTGCGCCCATTTTTTTGTACAATTCCAGTGCTTCTCTGACTTTATTTACCACACCGTCTTCCTTGACTTCTTCTTTAATGTATTCTTTAGGTACCCCTATACGAAGGCCCTTCACCCCATTTTCTATTCCTTCAGTAAAGTCGGGTAGCTCTCCTCTATAAGAAGTAGAATCTTTTTCATCTTTTCCACTAATCGCATTTAAAACCAATGCGTTATCCTTCACGGTCTTCGTGAATGGTCCGACTGTATCCAAACTTGACCCATAAGCAATGAGACCATAGCGAGACACCAGACCATAAGTCGGTTTCATTCCAACAATTCCTGTAAAAGCGGCTGGTGTTCTGATTGAACCACCGGTGTCCGAACCTAAAGAAACTGGAATCTGTCCAGAAGCTACTGCAGCAGCTGACCCACCTGAAGAACCACCTGGTACTTTTTTAAGATTCCAAGGATTACGTGTGAGTTTGTATGCCGAGTTTTCAGTAGATCCCCCCATCGCAAATTCATCCATGTTTAATTTCCCTGTTGTAATCATACCATTTTGACGTACTCTTTCTACTACAGTCGCATTATAAGTAGGGATGAAGCCACTTAAAATCTTCGAGGCAGCAGTTGTTTCGACACCTTTAGTTACCAGATTGTCTTTTATACCAATCGGCAGACCACTTAACACATTATTTGGATCAATCCCTTTTTCATCTACTTGTTTAGCAGCTTCCAATGCTTCCTCTTTTCCTAATGCAAGGAAAGCGCCAATTTGATCATCCATTTTTTCAATGTTTTCGTAAACAGCTTCTGTCAATTCAACAGAGGTCAATTCTTTATTGACTAATTTCTCATGCAATACTTCTAATGTGTAATCTAAAAAGTTCACTACGCTTCGCCCTCCCCGTTATCCAGCATGGCCGGTACTTCAATATAGCCATCTTTATGATTTTTGAGGTTACTAAAGAGTTCGTCTCTGTCTGCTCCTTTGACAGCTTTGTCTTCTCGCCATATGTTTTTATGCGCTATACCGTGATAGGTCGGTTCGATACCTTCTGTATCCAAACTATCCAGTTTCTCTACCATCTCTACAATACCATCTAAATCATTTGTAAAAGAATGAATGTCTTCTTCTTCAAACTCTAATTTAGCTAACTTAGCTACTTGTCTTACTGTATCTTCGCTTATTGTCATGTTAAACACTCCTCGTATAATAAGTTTCACTATTAATTATAAATAAAAACTTCGAATTCTTCTTGGTCGTTCTCTCGATACAGGAATGACTCCATCCCATTCAAAGATTCTACTCTTATTTCTATTGGTGTTGTAGCTGGTAAATAATTAAGTGCTGCTTCATTTAAAAACTGAGTAAAGGCAATAATTTCACCTTTTCCATAAAACTGAATCATTATGTCAATTTGTAAATGCACGAGTTGTTCTTCAACATAATGAGCAACCCCTGTAACCCCACTGATATTAGGGAAAAAGTTTTCAACTTCTGATCGGAAATTGGCAAAGCTATTTCCTTCAGCACTTTGCATCCCTTCTAAAGGAAAGACCAGCCTGTCTTCATTAATCGCATTCCATTCAGAAACTGAGCTATCGCCATCTTCACTGATTCCTACGGCTATATATGTTCCTGGGGCCAAGTCATCTTGAGTGGATTGCTCATACAATGCTATCATAATAGGAACATTCTCTAGACCTTCTTTCGCTCTTAGACGAGCTATCACTTCATCACTCATCCGTTGACCTTCTTCTAACAATTCATCAGTTGAAATGGATTGTTGAAATGGGGTACCCAGTTCATCACTGTAATAATCAACAGAATTCAGAGCCAAGCCTATGCTCAACCCAGCTAATTCCAAGCCGTTTTCTGTTTGAATATAAAAGTCGTGTTCTAAAATAGAACTCAAATAGTTTGGGTTTCTTTCCTCTGGATCTAAACTGCCATTAGATGGAGGATTTAAGCCAAGACTTTCTTCAACTTCTTCGACCTCTTCAACCTCTTCTCCTTCTTCAGCCTCTTCTGGTTCTGCAGGCTCTTCGTAACGCGCTAGCCAACTATACACTTCATTTGCAGACAAGAATTGTCCTTCTTGAAGAAAATGAGTCTCCGTCGAAAAGTAGCGTTGAGAGTGTCTCATTAAATCACTCTCAAACGTTCTAATATTCACACCAGAATTGAGCTGTCTTGTAATCCCCCGGTGCTGACTTGGTGTATAGGTACCATCTTCAGATATAACCGGTCTGTAGTATTCAGAATCGACTTGTATGTCTACTGTGGATATTTCATTATCCGTGTCTTCGCCAGTTTCTTCTCCAACTTCTGACTCTCCCAGGTCCGGCTGATTAGGATCAACAGGTTCAGGGAAAAAGTCACATGCAGTTAGGAAGAGTATACCGGTTAATAAACTAATTAGCAGTATTTTTCTTTTCACTCTCTGCCACACTTCTTTCTATTCATTCATTTAACTCCTCTAGTACATTTGCTTCAGACAATATAGGAATGTCTAGTTCTTGGGCTTTTGTTAATTTGCTGCCGGCTTCTTCGCCTGCAATTAAATAATCTGTCTTCTTAGAGACACTTCCTGTAACTTTTGCCCCTAAACTTTCCAGTCTCTCTTTCAGTTCTGTTCGTTTAAAGTGTTCCAATTTTCCAGTAATGACTACTGTTTTATCCGTAAAGAAGGAATCCACTTGCTCTATCTGTTCTTTTTTAATTCCTGTGTAAGTCATATTGACCTGAGCTTGTTTCAATTTTTCAATTAGTTCATCGACTTCTTCCAGTTCAAAAAACGCATGGATGCTTTCAGCGATTTTTTCTCCAATCCCTTCGATTGATTGAATGGACTCTAGGGAAGCTTCCTTAACATTTTCCAAGGTTTCATATTCTTCTGCTAAGAGTCTAGCTGCTTTGGCACCTACGTGTCGGATACCTAAGCCAAATAGTAATCTCTCTAGAGAATTCTCTTTAGATGCTTCGATAGCCTGGATTAGATTGTCTGAAGATTTGTCTCCCATTTTTTCGAGATTCATTAATTCTTCTTTTGATAAATAATACAAATCAGCTGAATCATTAATCAATTTGTTTTCAAATAACTGATTGATAATCCGTTCTCCTAAACCATCAATATTCATGGCATTTCTAGAGACAAAATGCGTCGCTTTTTCTTTTGCCTGAGCACTGCATTTAGGATTCATACATCTTAATGCCACTTCATCATCTAAATGCATCAGTTCACTGTTACACGCCGGACAATGCGTTGGATACTCGTAGGGTTTACTTTCTTTCGGTCGGTGTTCTAAATCGACTCTCACTACTTCTGGAATAATATCCCCCGCTTTTCTAACAACCACTGTATCAAATAAGCGAATATCTTTTTCCTTCATCAAATCCACGTTGTGCAGGCTGGCACGCTGAACCGTTGTGCCTGCTAATTGCACCGGATCCATTATAGCTGTAGGTGTCACTACTCCGGTACGTCCCACTGTCCATTCTATTTGACGAATAGTGGTTTTAGATTCTTCAGCTGGAAACTTGTATGCGATGGCCCATCTTGGAGCTTTAACCGTGTAACCTGCTTTTTCTTGATTAGCTATTTCATTGACCTTGATGACAATCCCATCAATTTCATAAGGAAGACTATTCCGTCTGGCTTCATATTCCTCTACAAATGCCCAGACTTCGTCGATTGTTGCAAAGACTTTTCTTTCCGGATTAGTTTTTAAACCTAATCGATCCAGTAACTGTAGAGCTTCATCTTGACTTTCGATGGCCTTATCAGCGATTTGAGGCAGGGAGTAAAGAAATATACTCAAGTTTCTAGAAGCTGTTACTTGGGGATCCAAATTTCTCAATGTTCCTGCTGCAGCATTCCGTGGATTAGCAAATATAGCCTCTCCTTGTTCTTCCCTTTGCTGGTTTAATGCGACAAAAGAAGACTTCGGCATATAAATCTCTCCACGGACTTCTAAAGTAACAGGTTCTTTCAGTCTTAAGGGAATAGCTTTAATGGTACGAACATTCGCCGTCACATTTTCACCGACTGTCCCGTCTCCCCGTGTTACAGCTTGAACCAGCTTGCCTTCTTCATATTTTAGAGAAACAGCCAGTCCATCTATTTTCAGTTCACAATGATACATATAATCATTGTCTAGTCTTTGTGAAACCCGACGGTCAAAAGCTTCCAACTCTTCTTTGGAAAAAGCATTATCCAAGCTCAACATCGGTGAGTCATGTCTGACTTTTTCAAACCCTTCTAAAAGAGCTCCTCCCACACGTTGAGTAGGAGAATTATTTTGAATCAGTGTAGGATACAACTCTTCTAAATCCACCAGTTCTCTGTACAATTTATCGTACTCTTCATCTGGAATAGTTGGTTGGTCTAAAACATAATATTCATGGCTATACTTGTCCAATAAAGTCACTAATTCATCCACGCGCTCTTTAGCTTGTTCAAAAGTTCGTTCTTCAGCCATTTTATTAACCCTTTCTGATAATCATTATTTTATATCTTTTCAATGGGAGCAAAGCTTGCCAAGAGAGGTTTAATGCCTTGACCCGGAAAAGCAATATCCAGCTGCATATTGTCTCCTTCACCGCTTACTTTAACGATTGTTCCTACTCCCCAAGCTTTATGCTGTACTTTTTCTCCCACTTTCCAAGCTAACTTCTCAGCTCCTGTATTCCCTGTAGGATGATTAATGATGGTTTTCTTTCTGTTTCGATTCGTTCTATTTGAAAAAGGATCATTGGCGCTTGTTCCAAATCCCTTATGCATGCCACTTGCAAAAGGCGTCAGAGAGTTGGATTCTTGTTGTTCAAGATTCTCTTCATCAATTTCCTTTAAGAAACGAGACGGTTGATTCATCTGCATTCGACCGTATAATTGTCTGGATGCAGCATTTGATAAGAAGAGTTTTTCTTCTGCCCGAGTAATCCCAACATACGCCAGACGTCTTTCTTCTTCCATTTCTTCTTCTCCACTGTCTATACGAGACAATGGAAACAGTCCTTCTTCCATTCCAATTAAAAAGACGACAGGAAATTCTAGTCCTTTTGCAGAATGAAGGGTCATAAGTGTCAGTTCACTCGTTGGTTCTTCTTCCAGGTTATCAATATCGGATATGAGTGATAAATCGGTTAAGAATGCTAATAAACTTTTGTCTTCTTGTTCTTCTTTATCAAATTGTTGAGTAACCGTTAGAAATTCTTGGATATTCTCTACTCTCGTCTCAGCTTCCAATGTTTTTTCCTTTTTAAGCGTCGGTAAGTAATCTGACTTTTCAAGCACTTCTTCTGTTAGCTCAGTTATTGTTAGAAACTCCGCCATTTTAATGAAGTTTTGTATCATTAAGGCAAAGGCTTCGACTTTTTTTGCTGCACGAGGGGATATATTAATATTATTTGCATTTAAGGCAGCCTCATATAAACTCCAACCCATTTCTTCTGCCGCTGCTTCTAATTTACCTACAGTACTGAGCCCGATGCCACGCTTGGGTTCATTCACAACTCGAATGAAGCTCATATTATCTCTGGGATTAGCAATGAGAGTCAGATAAGCGAGAACATCTTTAATTTCTTTCCGATCGTAGAATTTGTGTCCGCCTACCATTTTATAAGGGATGTTCGTTTTTATAAGTGTTTCTTCAATGACACGGGATTGAGCATTGGTACGGTACAACACGGCGAAGTCTCCGTATTGCTTAGTCGGATCATTTTCCATTTCTTTCTGAATTTGCTGAACGACATACCGAGATTCTTCGTGTTCATTAGCTGCTCGGTAATAAACAATCTTCTCTCCTCTGTCGTTATCCGTCCATAGATTTTTATCTTTACGATTCAAGTTATAAGAAATCACATCATTAGCTGCTTTTAATATATTTTTAGTCGAGCGATAATTCTGTTCTAAAAATACAACCTTAGCATCAGGGTAATCTCGTTCAAAGTTTAGTATGTTTTCCATATCAGCTCCACGCCAGCCGTAGATACTTTGGTCTGCATCACCCACTACACAAATATTACGCAATCTAGCCGCTAGTAATTGCACTAGCTTGTACTGGGCATGGTTAGTATCTTGGTATTCATCCACATGAACATATTGAAATTTACTTTGATAAAACTGAAGAACCTCTTCATGCTCTTGAAACAGACGAACAGTGAGTAAGATTAAGTCATCAAAGTCTACAGCTTCTGACTGTCTCAATTCTCTCTGGTACTGGTCATAACAATCGGCCACTATTTTACTGAAATAGTCTGCCGCTTGATTACGGTACTCTCTTTCTGTTTCTAGTCTATTTTTCGCGTTACTTATCTCGGCTAAAATAGCCCGCGGATTATACTTTTTGGGATCGATGTTCAGTCGTTTTAATATTCTTTTCATTAATGTGTTCTGTTCGCCAGGATCGACTATAGTGAATGAAGAACTGTATCCAATTTTATCTATTTCTCGTCTGAGTATACGAACACACATAGAGTGAAAGGTCGATACCCACACATCTTCTCCACCGTCTTTTACTAAAGTGGCCACACGTGTCTTCATTTCCGACGCCGCTTTATTCGTAAATGTAATAGCCAGTATATTCCAGGGATTGACACCTTTTTCCTGTATTAAATAAGAAATACGGTGAGTCAGTACTCTTGTTTTTCCTGAACCGGCTCCAGCCATAATTAACAGAGGGCCTTCAGTGTGTACCACTGCCTCTTTTTGTTTGGGATTCATCCCTCTTAATATATCTTCTCGAAGAACCACTTTATTCATCCTTTCAGCTGTTCATACATTGTTTTATTATACAGAAAATGAGTAAGTCTTTCCATAGATGGCTCAAATAGAATACGGAAAATTCACTACTCATTCAATTATACCTCTCATTCATTTGAATGAATTGACAGCAGAAAAAAGTCCTATGTAAGATTGCATACATAGGACAGATATATAACAGATGAGTAATCAGTCTACTCCCTGAATGAGGTTGATAAGTAATTGATTGAGTAAGATACGCACTTCTCGTCTCGCATAGGTATAATTGCCTTTTCCTATATAGTCAACTAAGTTTGCATAGTGAGTAAGTTTAATCGGTCTGCTTTTGTCTAATAAGACAGTGGCGGACACACTACTCTCATATAAACTATTTAAAGTTTGAATGATGGTCTGATTCATATAGTCATTTTCATGATAGGTGAGTACAGTTTTCCAAAACTCAATCTCTGATTTTTCAAACGTATCGTTTGTATCTGAGTGAGAAGCCTGCATCGCTTTTAAATAATCCTCTATTGGTTTCTCAGACACCTTTGTTTCCCCTTGCTCAAGGGAATATAAGACGTGTTGCAATAGGACTTCTAAAAAATATATGCGGTCTTTTTGTTCTTTTAACCCAAGAGGACGCTTATTAACATAAACTCCTTTATTTGGCTTAAAATAAACAAGATTTTCTTTTTCCAATCGCTCTAATGCTTTTCTTATTGGCGTTCGACTGATTCCTAACTCCTCAGCTACAACCAGTTCTTTTATTTGCATACCTTCAAGCCATATTTGGTTGATAATCTGTTGTTTTATAAAAGAATAGGCCAGATTTTCGATTTTCCTTCTCTTAGTCATGTGGGTTCCCTCATACTAATTGTATAAATCTGATAACAATGAGAGAGTCTCTTTGACATCAGATGTAGGAATAGTCAGATGACCCATTTCCGTTGTCACTGTCTCGCCGTTATTTTCATAAAAGTTGAAATGCCAGTGTGGCTTGATTTGCGCTTGGGTGAAGGTCTCCTTCTCTTCGTCTTTAGTTATAGACTGCATGACCATGGGTTGATTCAGTTCTTCATTCCATTCAATAGGCCAGCCTGTGACAGCTTTAATATGTGCATCATATTGAGAGAGGTTATACATATTAGACGTGTAGTGAAATGCTCTATGGGGATGAGCAACTATCTCATTAACATATAATGCCCCACTATCCGTCGCAAAGGCTTCAACAGCCATAACCCCTTTAAAATTGATTTGTTCAGCAATCACTTTTCCAATTCGAAGCATTTCCTTTTCCATCTCAGGACTTATCCTAGCAGGAGCAATGGATTGGTAAAACTCATCATTTTTATATTTCATCTCTGTAACTGGAAAAAATGAAACCGCTCCGTTCTTATCTTTCACAATTGACACACACAGTTCTTTGTCAAATGGAACCCACGCTTCTAAGACACACGTGCCATGTTTAAGAAAAGTTTCCGCTGATTCAATCTCTTCTTCTCCGTATAATATTTTGTGTTTCTTAAATCGTTCGTTTGTATTATTCGCTTTAAGCACACATGGAAAGCCAATACTTGTCACGGCTTCTTTGATATCATCAATCGTAACGATTGTTGCGAAAGGAGCAATGTTAACACGTACAGAATCTAAAAAAGCCTTCTGCAGCATTTTATCTTGTGAGGCTGACAACAGTTCCTCCCCTTGAGGCACAGGTACGGCGCGCTTCATTTCATTGACAAATCGTGAAGGGAATGCTTCCGTTTCGTACATCACCACATCACTTTGCATAGCTAAATCCATAAAGGCCTGTTCATTTTCCAGCTCAGCTCTCAAATGCCAGTCTGAAATACTGCTCGCCAGACAATAAGGATCTGGGTCGAGTATCCCTACTTTGTATCCTAATTTTTTGGCAGAGAAAGCTAGCAAACGAGCTACGCTTCCTCCTCCCACTATTCCTATTGTGCTTCCAGGTTGTATCCAGTTAGCCATGTCATTCACTCCAGTTTTCTCGCACTTCTTCTTTAAATGGACTTTTTATAGGGTGTTTCCTTACTTCTTTTTTATTTTTTCTCATTTTCTTAGTCCAAAAGCCACCGTTTATAAATTTCGGTTCATAGGACACAACAAAGGCTCTTGGTTCAATTTCATTAATGAGTCTATACAAACTTCTTTCGTTTGAACGAGAGGTCAGTATTTCCAGGACATAACGGTTGCCTTCTCTTCCATGCGCTTTAGATATGGTCACTCCGTATCCTTTTCCTCTCAGTCCTTCTGCTACTTCCCACCCATTCTCCGGGAGTATAGCTGTAGCTAGAATATGGCCTAACGCCAGTCTGTCTTCGATTTTCATTCCTGTATATATTCCGACTCCAAAGCCTATGGCATAAACGATAATATTTATAGCATTATCGAGATTGTCTAGAACTAAGCCTAAACCGATGACATAAATCGCTGTTTCCACCATAGCTATAAGCGGTGCGACCGATTGATAGCCTTTCATCGTGAGCAACATGCGCAATGTACTCAGAGTCACGTATACCACATTAATGATAAATATTGTTACGAGTATTCCCCAGTTAAAAACCAATGATATCCCTTGCCTTTCTTTTAATACTGAATGAAAAAGAACGGCTGAGACATGACCCTGTCTCAGCCTATTTCGAGTACAGGACTACTCCTTACTCATCTCGTAATGTTCAGTTCGTTCTTCTTCATTATTTGTTTCTTCTTTTTCTATTTTTACAATGATAGACAGAATACGGGTGCCGTCCATCTTGCCTACAGTCAAACTTAAATCACCCGTATAAACAACTGCATGCTCTTCTTCACTTGGTATGCTTTCATATTCTGTTATAAAATACCCTGCTATAGTGTCCACATCTTCAGAGTTCAAATCAGTTTTGAAGTAATCATTGAACTTGTCTAAAGGCGTTGCACCATCTACACTATATAGAAATTCTTCAATTTCTTCAATTAATTTGTTTGATTGATCGTATTCGTCATCAATTTCTCCAACAATTTCTTCCAATAAATCCTCCAGAGTGACTAAACCAACTACGCCACCAAATTCATCATTTAAAATAGCCATTTGATTTTGTGTTCGTTTCATCTGAAATATTAAATCATCGATATATATGGTCTCCGGCACAAAAAGGGGTTCGTTACTGATTTCTTTCAAATCAATGGAATACAAGGGAACATCTTTGGAGGCTTTTAATAAATTCTTTACATGCACGATTCCCACTATATTATCTTTGTCTTCATAATATAATGGTACTCTCGAGTGCGGTGTTTCCAGCATCGCTTTAATGTTTTCCTCATTTGGATCGTCATAATCCAGCATAAAAGCATCGGTTCTAGGAACCATAACTTCTCTAGCTATTTTATTGTCTAAAGACAAAACACCTTTTAACATGGCAAATTCTTCTAAGTCGATGACTTCATGCTGATGACTGTGTTCTAAAAATGAGCGGAACTCATCACGAGTGATGGTCTCATTATCTGAATCAAAATCAATAGGTAAGACACGTTTTAGTCCAACTAAACTTTTTTGTACCAGCCACACGATTGGAAGTGAAAAGTATCGAAGCAGAACCACTAGACTCGCTAGTTTCATAGCTGCTTTATTCGGAGTTTTTGCGGCAATTGCTTTGGGTAATTTATCTCCAAATAATAAAAGCAAATAAGTTAAAACGAGAGTGCTTAATGCAAGTAACACAAGCCACTCCGAAGAAAAAACAGATTCACTCAGCTGATCTGCAATGCGCGAAACGAATACAAATGATACGCCACTTGTGAGCAAAGCTGTTAATGATAAGCCTACTTGTATGGTCGTCAAAAAATCATCGGCATGATCTAAAATTCTTAACACACGTTTTGCTTTTTTACTTCCTTCAATGGATTCTTCTACCATTAATGTAGGGTTAATCGATACGATAGCCATTTCAGCAGCTGCTAAAATGCCGTGAACAACAATTAAACTAATAATCAATAATATAGGCCCAATTAAGGGCTGAATACTCCCAGGGTCACTGTTCATAAGTTATCTCCTTCAAAATTGTAATGTTTTTATTAAAACATAGTTACTATATCATATTAGAAATAGCTGTACAATCTAATATCAGCGATTATTATGCCGTTTCTATGACTTTTCCTGTTGCTATAATTCATTTTTAACAGTTGTTAAAAATGGTAGGAATTGATCAATTACATCGCCACCCCGTTGACCTTCTAAATGGGCTATGAATGAATAGTCATATCCTTCTGCATCAAAGACATAGAGCAAACCATTGGTTTCATTTCCTTCTTCTCCGGCGACTTCAGAGGTTCCTGTTTTTGCTCCCACAGCGTAAGGTAGAGCACTTAACTTGTTAGCTGTACCGTTCGACTGGTTGACTGTCTCAAGCAAAAGGCTTTCTACTGTAGTGGCTGTCTCCGCAGAAATAAGGGAAGTTGGCTCACTTGTATTACTGTCTCTTATAAGATTAGGCTGAACAAGGGCCCCCTCATTTAAGACTGGTGAATAAAAGACGAGCTGGTGAATAGCATTCATCAATATTTCACCTTGACCGTACGCGGTGTCAGCTAATAAGACATCCGTGTCAATAGTGTTTTCGTTTGAGAATTGAGCTGCTGACATCTCAAATGGCCAGTCTAACGGTTCTCCAAATGGAAACACAGATAAGGCCTCTTCAAAAGCATCGGCTCCCATTTCTAAAGCTTCCATTGCAAAGAATATGTTATCCGATAATACCAGAGCCGTTTCTAAATCTACTTCAGATACTGTGTCATTTACTCTCGTAATCTGATGGTCTCCAAAGTCTGGAGTCTCGGGTGACCATTGCAATCCTTCTATAGTATGGACTTTATCCGGTGTCGTCACTCCATTTTCCAAAAATACCATAGCAGAAAGGATTTTGAACGTGGATCCTGGTACATACCTCGCTGCATAGCGGTTTAGGAAGGGACTGTCTTCATCATTTAAATAGGTATCATAATCTGTTTGAGATATTCCTCGAACAAACAATTGAGGGTCATAAGATGGAGAATTGGCTAAAGCTAGAAAATCTCCCGTTCGCGGGTGCATCATAGCTGCTGTACCAGGTTCGTCCTCAAAAGTCTGATACAAAGCTTCTTGAATCACACTGTCAATGGTTAGATAAAGGGATTCTCCGTCTTCTTTTTCTCTTTCAAGAATGGTTTCTTTTGTGTCACCCTCAGAGTCAACGATAGCTATTTCTCCTCCAAGATTGCCCTTTAATTGAGATTCATATATCGATTCAAGTCCAGCTTTTCCTATAAACTGTCCAGACCTTAACTCTGCATCATTTTCAATATCTTCAGCAGTCACTTCTCCTACGTAACCAATTAAGTGAGCAGCTGCTTCCCTTAGCGGATATACACGTTCAACCGTTTTCTGGTATAAAACGCCTGGGACTTCAGGCGTCTCGTCTACAACCTGAAATGGAACGAAACTCTCTTCTGTCACCCATCCTTGGCTGAGCAAACCCTCAAGCCGCTCTACAGAAATAGCGTATGTGTCACTAATGGTCTGCAACCGATTAGCTCTCTCTTCCCCTTCGCCTAATGCCCGTGGATAGAGACCGGCCTCCCAAGCTTCTCCTTCTCCAGCTAACATGTTCCCATTTCTATCATAGATTGACCCTCTTTTAGGCTGAGTGTAAGACAGTCTTATAGTGTCTCCTTCTTCCATATTAGGAAATAGAAGAGAATAATCCCACTCTACTAAATTCTCGGTCTCTGTTTCATATATGGATGTCTGAAAATTTAAACCGGATAAAGGGCCTAAGGCTGTTTCCATATTCACTGAATAAATGAGATCATAGGTATCTGTTTGCTCGACGTAAGACAAAGCTTGGTTAGTAATAACGATATCCGTTGCTCCTATCCCACTATAAACAGTTGCATACCGTTCAATCAATTCTTCTTCGGTGTATCCTCTTTCTTCAATTGATTCAGGAGTAAAGTGAGCAATCAGAGCATCAAAATCGCCATCTGAAAAAGAAGTTAGATACTCTTGCGTCATGGCTTCTACTTCTTCTCTTCTTTTTATGGCTAATTGTTCTTCTTGATAGTTTCGATACCACAAATAGCCCCCAATAGCTGAAAGGCTGAGCACAACCACACCTAAAACTATCCATATGACAGGTATTCGATTTTTTCGTTTGTACCCTTTCTTATTCGTCTTCAACTCAACAGCTCCTTTAAAATAATCAGATTATTCATTGAATCGTTCTTTTTCTAATTCTCTATAATCCATCATTTTCCGGCTAAACAATTCTCCATTTGACGGTGGAGTGTAGGTTATGGCATTAGCTCCTGCTTCGATGGTCTCCATGATACTTTCATTTGTTGGGCCACCTGTTGCAATAATCGGTAAATCCGGATATTTCTCTCTATATTTACGGACTATTTTACTTGTTTCACCAGCCCCTGAAATATTAATAATATCTACACCTGCTTTTATTTTAGTTTCAATATCAGAATACTCAGAGACAACCGTTAATATTATTGGAATATCAATCATTTCGTTAATTTTTTCAATGGTGTCGACAGGAGTCGGAGAGTTAATAACCACAGCTCTACATCCGTGTGATTCAGCAAAAAGAGCCATATTAGCAGACCGAATGCCCTGAGTTTTTCCTCCAGCTATACCGGCCATAACAGGTATGGTGGATACATCTGTAATGGCTTTAATAATAGCAGGATGGGGAGTAAATGGATAGACAGCCATTATTCCGTCTGCATCATTGTTCATAATTAAAGCGATATCAGTTGTAAATAAAAAGGCTTTGAATCGCTTTCCGTTAATAACTATTCCACTGGATTTTCTAATTATCTCAGGTACAGCAACGTAGCCTTTATATAAATCTGTTTGTACATGTGGGTATTTTCTCTTTGTCATTCAGACACCTCTTTACTATTCATCATATTTTTCTAAGCCGTATGTCTCGACTATGTTAATTATTTTTTCCGGATAATCGGGATCAGTCGCATAACCGGCCTTTTGTAAGGCATAAGCTGCTTCTGAAGGAGTTTGCGCTTCAATCACAGGGTGGTAGAGTTCAGGATTCCAGTCTGTTCCGTAGGCTAGCAGCTTCGCATAGTCTTCTACAGAAGCTTTTAAAGAGGGATAACTTCTAAAGGATGCATGGATTTCCTTCCACTCGTCTTCATACTCCAATGTGGCATATTTTCTGTGTTCACTGTTTCCTTTTATTCCAAAATAATTATTTTCTTGTCGTGACAGACTGCTTTTACCCCAATTCGATTCTAATATAGCCTGTGCAATCGTCACACTGGGCAAAATGCCATACTCTTCTTTTAAAGGGACGGCATGGCGAGCCACTTCTTCTATAAATTCCGCATTGGATTCTATCTTTACTTCCTCTGCTCTCTCTTCTATTTTGGAACTTAAAACAAATAATGTTCCTAGAAACACTATAAAAAGTAATCCGGCTTTTTTTAAAAGAGAGTACCCTTTTTGTCTTATATTTTTTCGCTTTGCCAGAGTAATCCCTCCTATCCATTAGGTGTGTCTCAACCTGTCCTTACTTTAATTTTTATTCTACCATAAGTTATTCTGTCTCGATAGAGACTAACCGTATTTATATAGTCTGTGTTACCTGTTCGTTTTTGGTATACTACGAAGTAAATACATGAATGAAAGTTGGGTAAAAAATGACAAAAATTAAATGGGGCATTATCGGTCTCGGCAGCATCGCTCATCATTTCGCTTCTACCTTCCACTCTGAACAGGCTGAATTAGTGGCTGTTGCTTCTCGAACAACACAAAAAGCATTTGAGTTTGCTCAAAAATACGCGGTACCTAAAGCATATGGCAGCTATGAACAGCTCGCCTTTGATCCAGATATTGACATTGTTTACTTAGCTACACCAAATAATTTACACAAAGAAAACATGCTGATGCTTTTAAAGGCTGGAAAACATGTTCTTTGCGAAAAAGCCATAACTTTGACAAAAAAAGAACTAGATGAGGTCCTTGAACTTGCTTCGAAAAAAGAGCTGATTGTAGCCGAAGCCATGACGATTTACCATATGCCACTAATGAAAACAATTAAAGAAAAAGTAACTGGCGGAGAATACGGTGAGTTAAAAATGGTTCATGCCCTTTTTGGTAGCTTAAAAGAAGCCGATCCAAGTAATCGGTTCTTTAATCCAGAGTTAGGAGGAGGAGCGCTGTTCGACATTGGTGTATACGCTCTTGCTTTTGCACGCTACTTCTTATCCAGTCAGCCTACCCAGCGTCAGACAATGGGAACCCTATTTAATACTGGAGTGGATGAAAAAAGCAGTATACTATTACAGAATGAGCAAGGAGAAATAAGTACTGTTTCCATTGCTTTCCGTTCTAAAATGCCAAAACAAGGGCTCATAATTTGTGAACAGGCTTTTATAACCATCGACGATTACCCAAGAGCGGATAGAGCCACGGTGACCTATTCAGATGGAAGTATCGAAACCATTGAAGCAGGCGATACAAATCAGGCTTTGAACTATGAAGTTGAAAACCTGTCTCGAACACTTCTGACAGGAGATGATTTCACTTCTCTTCAATTAACTAAAGATGTTGTCGACCTGATGGATTGGGCAGCTAAAGAATGGGGAATGGATTGGCTTCCTGAATAAAACCACTTTATTTAAAGGGCTGTATTTATCGAAGGATACAGCCCTTTAAACATATTCTCAAATTAATATGATCCTACTTTAATCTGTAATGGCTATCGATTAACTGAATCAGCCATACGTCTTAAAGTATGACGGTTGCCTCTGATGGTTTTAGATAATTCGATAATGTTTTCGTAAGGAGCAATCCCTGCGTATCCCGCATCTCCTATATGATGAATATCAAAGCCAATCATTTTGCTCATTAATCCTATTTGACGGATGGTGGCAGAATCCGCACTTTCCTGACTCGTTCCAATAGAAGCCATAGTCAAGACGCCTGACTTCTTCGCCAGTCGAACAATGTGTTTACTGGTCTCTTCATTCACACCTGGAACGGTCCCTACTGCAGGCATAAGGATAACATCCACTCCTGCTTCTATTAGTTCTTCAGCCACATTAACTGACATCACTTCTTCCGCTACACCCGACTGGTGCATTTTACCTGCCATCACTAAACCACTAAACTGGACTTTTGCTAATTGAACCGCATGAATCAACTCATTATTTGTCACTCCTGTTTTAGGGTTTCCTGTTAAACAGACAAAATCAAAGCCAAGCTCCTCAGCTCTTTGAAAGGTGTCCGTTGAAGCGACTCGTCCTTTAGAAATAGACAAACGACTTTCATTAAAATCGGCATCTACATCTATGGGTTCCAAATTCACACCAATCGGACGACCAAGCATCTCTTTCAATCTTTGAATCGGTTGATCGGTTTTATCCAGACCATTGATATATAACTCATACACATCCAGAGCATTTAATAGGATTAAATCAGCCCCTGCTGCTCGTGCTACTTCACTATTTGTCAATCCGTCCGCCGCTGCCCCCGTTACGATATTTTCAGAAAGCACTGTTCTGCCTTCACTGGCAAGAATAGATTGTTTTAATTCCTTTGAGTTCATTTGTTTAAAATCACTGGCATAGCAATCCAAAATACGCTTCATTTACCTTTCCTCCTCTTCCGATTGTAAGGCATAGACTATTTTCGTCAATTGAGTATCTAGTTCACGTTTTTCAATGAATCGAGCTTTACGAAGAATTTCTTTGCCATTTAGAAATAGCAAGATGACAGGAACAGTAAAAATGGTCCATTCCCCTGACACCTCTGGAAATCTTTCGCTATCTATTTGCATGGGTACAATGGATTCAAACTGCTCTATCACCGGTTTTATTTGAGGCATAACGGCATGACAGACGGAGCATGTTTCTCCATATACATAAACTAAAGCCAATGTCTCCTTTTCTATATGTTCTCTGACTTCGTCTAAATGACGAGCTTCAGTAAATCCATCCATTCACTCACCTTCTTTCTTTCATTCTTCATATGTGAGTCTATTTTACCAAAATAAAGCAGGGAATCGAGTATTCACCTGCTTTATTCATTAATCTTGTGTTTTGAGAGCTTCTACCATGTCAATCCGCTTTAATTTGAAGTGCATGACAAGCATGACTAAGCTGGAGAATAAAAACATGAGTAAGAAGGTATACAGAAAACTAAGGGAATTTATTTCTCGTGAAAAACGCAAAATATCAAGCTCAGCTGTCTGCAAGACAAATCGATGCAAGAATAATCCTAAATAAAACCAGCAAGGATTCCCATAATAGTCAACACAAAGTTTTCCCGGTATACATACATCGTTACCTCTTTGTCAAAGAAACCTAATACTTTGATGGTTGATAATTCTCTAATACGTTCAGACACATTAATATTGGTTAGGTTATATAACACAACAAAGGCGAGAGAGGCGGCAGAAACAGTGAGAACGATTGTCACGACATCTAAACTATCCATACTATCCTGGAAAGCACTCTCTACTTCCGTAACAAAACTGACGCCTTGAACGGCCTCTTCATCCGTTAGAATTTGGCCTAACTCATCGTCATCTACCTCTTCTTCATCATACTTGAGTAGTCGGGTATTTAAGACAAGATCTTGACCTGTTTGAGTCTCATATAACTGAGGAGAAAGATAAATATAGTGTTGAGTATAGTGTTCTACAATTTCGGCTACTTCCACTTCAAAGTTTTCCGTATCATTCAAGTCAATTTCGATAGTATCTCCCTCAGACACATCGAGTAATTCAGATAATTTATCTGTAATGATTGCCTGATCCACGGGTAACTCGTGGATGCGTTCTTCATCATCCAAATCTCTTAGAACGACAAAGTCCTCCATGTGTTCAGTATCGGATGGAACGAGCAAGTTAATATTCTGTCCTTCCCCTCCTGTATGAGCTTCTCCTGTTTCCATTCTTGCCTGCATGGTGTCATCCAACTCAGGGATATCAGAAAGTGTTTGTTCCAATGATTCTACTTGAGCTTCAGAGGCATTGGTGTTTTCAGATACAATAGCTTGATACAAATTAATCTCACCAAACTGAATGTCTCCAATGTCTGATATCGAATCTGACAAACCAAAACCAGTTAGAAGTAAAGCCGTGCCTCCAGCTATACCAAATATGGTCATGAGCATGCGACGTTTATATCGGAAGAGATTTCGCGATGCCACTTTTTGAGTGAATGAGAATCGATTCCAAATAAAGGGCATATACTCTAAGAAAATACGTTTACCTTTTTTAGGTGCTTTTGGTCTAAGCAATGTGGCCGCATTACTTCTAAGGGATAGGCGAACAGATATAAATGTCGATAAACTTGTGGCAAGTAAGGCACCTATTGTTGCTATTATGGCGTAACTCCAGTAGAACTGAGTATTCGCTGATGGTAAATTATACAATGAACTGTAAGCATCCATAATGACTGTAGGGAATAACCAGTATCCCAAGAATAGACCAATCACACTTCCAGTAAAGGTCGCTACGAAAGCATAGACCAAGTATTTCATGGCAATGGGAAAGTTGCTGTACCCTAAGGCTTTTAAAGTTCCAATTTGATTACGCTCTTCATCAACCATTCTTGTCATCGTCGTTAAGGATATTAAAGCAGCTAATAAAAAGAAGAAGACTGGGAATATGCGTGCGATATTATTTATACGTTGGGCATTATCTTCAAACTCACTATAACCTGGGAAAGAGGATCTATCTTCCACAAAATATTCTGGTTCTTCCAAATCTGCTAATTCCGTTTCTGCTTCCTCTAAATCTTGCAATCCTTCTTCTATCTCTTCTTCAGCAGCGATTCTTTCTTCTTCAAATTCAGCTTTTGCTTCTGCTAGTTCCTGTTCAGCCTCTTCTAATTCCACACGGACTGCTTCTAATTCATTTCTTCCAGCTTCTATTTCAGCATTCAATTCTGCTTCTGCTTGGTTTAATTGTTGCAATCCCGCTTCTATTTCCTGTGCTTGAGCTTCTATTTCTGCTGATGCTGCTGGATCCTCAATGGGTGCTGCTTCCAATTGCTGTCTTGCCTCGTTTACATCGACCAGTGCAGCTTCCAATGCACTTTTTTGATTAGCGATTTCCTGCCTAGCTGAAGCTTCCTGATTGCTTAATTCTTCCAATCCTTCTTCGTACTGATTATAGCCCTCTTCCATATCTTCTCGGGCTTCAGTTAACTGAGCTTCAGCATCTGATAACTCTTGTTGAGCCTCTTCTATTTCTTGGTAGCCTTCTTGGATTTCATCATCAATCTCTTGATATAATGCGTCATAACGCTCAGAAGGTCTATCGGCAAGTAAGGCTTCTATTTCATTTGAAAGCTCTGAAACAGCGGCTTCATACTCCTCAGAGTAGGCCTCTAATTCTTCGGACTCATCTAGCCGAATAAAGGCATCTGTATACACTTCCAAATCAAAATCCTCTTCGAGAATAACTCCAAAACCAGATAAAGTCCCTGTACCAATCTGTGTATTCCCTCTGTTGACCCGTTCAATAAACATAGGATGATTGACAAATCCTGTTACTTCAAAGGTCGTTTGGTTAAAATTTTCTTCAAATGCATCAGGTGTTCCAGTATCAATTTCTATGGTATCCCCAATAGCATATTCTTCAACAAAATTAGCAGTATTGTCTAAAGCTATTTCACCGGTGGTTTCTGGTAACCTTCCTTCTACCACCACGTATTCATTTATTTCCGAATCACTTGCAGGATTCATGCTGAATAAACGAGCAGTCATAGCTGTTTCTTCAAAAACAACATCTGAACGATAGAGAGACTCAACTGATGCATTCTCTACTGAGGATAGAAGTTCTCTATCCTCTTCTTCTAATCCCATCGTTGAAAAAACATGTGCGTCGGCTAAGTGCTGGTCTTGATAATAGTCATCAGCTGTTTGAACCATAACGGGACCTGTCGCACTTAAACCAGCATAAAAAGCGACCCCTATTAATATAATCGCAAAAATAGAGAGAAACCGTGTCTTAGTTCGAAGAATTTCTCTCATAATATCTTTCCAATGTGCTTTATACTTCACTAGAACACCTCTTTTCTATATATCATCTTACCATTCGATATTTTTTACAGTCTCTGGGTTCTCATTGATCATAACATCTCTCACTTTGGCGTTATTAATATCAATGACTCGATTAGCCATTGGTGCAATGGCTCTATTATGTGTGATTACAACCACAGTTGCTCCAAATTCTTCTTTAGGTTTATTAAGTAGTGTCTACTGAACAAACGATAATTTTTCAAAAGAGCTGGCTTCGGACTGATAAAAAAGTTCTATTGGAGCTAAAAAGACCTCTCGAAAAATGGCGCAAAGAAAGTCCCTTTGAATTTTGGACAGATTCAAAGAAACGATCGATAAAGCGATCGATGTTAAGGTTGTCGTAGCTAACCGTGTGCGAATCAAGCCCAAGCCATGGCATCTTTTGGCAAGGCTGAATTCTCGTTCGATTTGGATGCGGTCACGATTATCTTGACTTTCCACTTGTTTATCCACTGTTTGATCTTTTTTTGGTCTTCCTAACTTCGGACCGGAAAGACGGATAGTATGCTTCTTACAAAACGCTCGGTTCTCACGCGTTCGGTAAATTTGATCTACCAGAACACGCTCCGGATAATGACCCGTACGCTCTTTATACCGTTCTACCGCTGGGATTAAATCTACAGATTCATTAAATGCTTCAAACGACAGCCGTTCAATACGAAGGAACCCAGCCGCTTGGCTGATGTCTACCTTCGCTCCAAACTCAGTGGGTGTTTTGGCTTTTCCACGCACGATAGGACGAAGATAGGGTTGACTGAAACTGACAATCCGATTCGGAACACTGTGGGTTTTGTTTTGATACATGTAGTCCTGTTGTTCAAAGATACGTTGGATGATATAGAAGCGGATGGCCTGTTCTTCCGTTAATACAGCGCCCTGTTCTTGAAGGTGTTCTATGTAACGGATATCTCGCTTCACATAGCCTAATTGCTTCCGGATGGCGGCACGAATGATTTTTTTCGATTTTTTTCGATTTCTTTTTCTTCTTAGCGATTCTCAAGTAATCTTTGCGGGCTTTGCGGCGATACATACGTGGCTTAGGTGATCCATACGTTTCACACAGGTCGTCCACGATTTTTTCTGCATGAAGGCGGGCGTCATTCAATAAGACGATATCTTGGGGAAACTTGATATAAGAAGGCGCACACGTGGCATCAATCATTAAGGTGCCTTTGTTTGAAGGCGTCTCGTCTTCTCCTTGAGTCTTTTGTTGGCTCTCAGAGTCACCATCCGAAAGAGTATCACTTTGATTACCGTCGTCATCATCATCGTTTTCTTCGTGGAAGGCCAGGAGGCGTTCGTTGATATGAGCCAATTTCTCTGCGGTTAATCGCTTGCGGAAATGAACCAAACTCGAGGAATCGAATGGCTTTTCATCTTGATAACCAGGCAGACCAATGAAGTACTGCAGGTAGGGATTTTCTTGAATTTGAAGAACCAATTCTTCATCAGAATAGTCGTATTCCTTCTGAATCAACAGGGAACCAAACGCCATGCGGAAAGGTTTGGCAACATTGCCTTTTTCACTTTTGAATAATGAGGCATATTCTTCTTCCAGCTCTTCCCAAGGTAGGAGGCTCGCTTTTTGAACCCAACGGTTCTCTGGATTCATGGTGAGACCTAATGGTTGGTTAAAGCCATCAAATGTCAGTTGCGTGTGTGGACGTTTTTTGTACATATTCATCGCCTTCCCTATGTAAAAGTGCACGGTTTTATCACTAAATGATTAAAAAGCCTTGCACTTAGGATACCAAAAAACAGAAGTAAATGTTGGAATGACATTGTTTTATAATTGTTCAGTATACACTAAGTAATTCGAGTACTTTTTTCCCTGTTTCATAATCCAAAGCCCCCGTTGGTTCATCGCAAAGTAAGAGTTTCGGTTGCTTAGCGAGTGCTCTTGCTATGGCTACTCTTTGCTGTTCCCCACCTGAAAGCTGAGCCGGGAAGTTATCCATTCTATCTTCTAAACCCACACTTCTCAACACTTCTTCTGCATCCAGCGCATTAGGAGATATTTCGGCTGCTAGTTCAACATTTTCTTTTGCTGTCAGGTTGGGAACTAAATTGTAGCTTTGAAAAATAAAGCCCACATCGTTTCTTCTATATTCTGTTAGCTGTTTTTCATTAAAGCCAACAATATCCGTTCCATCAATAATCACTTTGCCTTCATCGGCAGAGTCCATTCCACCGAGGATGTTCAATAAGGTCGTTTTCCCGGCCCCACTCGGTCCAACGATGACGGCAAACTCATTTTTTTCAATGTCAAAAGTGATCCCGTCATTCGCTAAAACGACAGTCTCACCAGACTGATACCTCTTTACTTCATCCTTAACTGTTATATAAGCTGTCATATCCATCTTTCCTTTCCAAAATCTGCTCTTCTAGTTTAGCATATACGGCTTTCTTAGCGCAGTTTATTCACACTTCTATATAAAGATTTCATTAAATAATCATATTTTCTTCTCCTTCCACTAGTGTAGCCCATAAAAATAAAAAAGACAGCTTAAGCTGCCTTCTCTATACTTATGATGTTTTTTCCAAAACAAAAACCTTCAAATAATTTGAATCTGGATAATTTGGGTTAACAATGTAATCCTCAGGAAGAGAATATTCATCCATTAAGTAAGCATCCACCTGTTCCTCATCGAATGCTTGACTAACCTTATCATAAAAATCATCCCTGCTTACATTCCAGGAATTGGTTGAAGCAATTAATATGCCATTTGGTGCTAAGACTTCAATCGCTTCTCTTAGAAGCTCAGTATAATTTTCCTCAACACTGAACGTTCTCTTTTTAGTTCGAGCAAATGTTGGAGGATCAAGGATTATCATATCAAATCTAAGCTGATGCTTTTGAGCATAATCTAAGTAATCAAATATATCCATCACGCGTATTTCATGTTTACTTGGATCTAATCCATTGATTTCAAATTGTTCAGTTGTTCTTTCTTTGCTTCTATTAGCCACGTCCACATTTACTGTTTTCGTTGCACCACCCATAGCCGCTGCCACAGAGAACGCTCCTGTATAGCTAAAGGCATTAAGAACTTTTCTGCCCAATCCCCAACTTTCCATTATTTGTCGTCTCACATGACGCTGATCCAGGAAGAGGCCTGTCATCCATCCTTCATTCAAATACACGTTATAACGAATGCCGTTTTCTAAAATAACAAGCGGTCCATCTACTTTTTCACCTTCGACAAACTGACTCTTCACTTTTGCACCTGGATAATTTGACTTTTCATAGATTCCTTTATAATCAGGGACAGCCACTCGAAAAGCTCTCAGAATCTGTTCTCTATGGGAATAGAGCCCTTTATTGTACCACGAAAAAACATAGAAGCCATCATAGTAGTCAATCGTTAATCCACCAAGACCGTCTCCTTCAGAGTTAAAGAAACGAAAGGCCGTTGTTGTTTTATCCGCAAAAAAAGAACTCCGTTTATCTCTCGCTATTCTAAATAACCGATCGTAAAATCTTTCATCAATCTTTTCTTCTCTATCTAAAGATAAAACCCATCCGGCTCTTTTATTTTCAATTCCTAAATACCCTATACCGATGAATTTATTAGAGGTATCAACCAACTTAACAAGGTCTCCTTCCCTTGCTCCCCCTTTATTTTTGTCTTTGAAATCATAATCTTCTAGAGCTGGGTATCCTTTTTTAATACGACTAGCAGCCAAACTTTTAACTTGTAGTGTAATCATTGTATGCTCCTTTTAAGTTTATTTATCTGTTTTCTGTTCACTTATTATTAGATACAGTATAGCATACTCATGAGATGCTTTTAATCATCTAACCTTCTCACTCATGACAATGGAAAAGAAGAGAATGGCCGAAAGTGTAGGACCATTCTCTTCACTCATTATTTAAGATGCATAATGTTTGATTCAGCTTCTATCGTTTCTTGCTTTTGCTGTTCTTCTATTAATTGCTCTTCCAGTAACTCAGGTGCATTAGTCTGGTATAGCTGGCTTGTGGAGATGTCATTATTCAACCCGATGAGGCTTGTATGACGATTCGGATCATTTTCAAGCTCAGGTAGTTGGTTGGCATATAAATAGCCATTCGGTTCAGTCATACCAAGGGAGTTTGATTTATAAAAACGCAATAAATCTTTTGATACAATCTCATCAGAATAACTCAGTACTTCTCTTGCAGAATTTTTTAGTTCATCTAATTCGAGTCGCTCTTCATCAGAAAAGTCTTCTGTCAAGTCTTCACCTGTTTCTGTGTTATAAATATGTTGGCCAATAAAGGAATACTCTGGTGTTATGACTCTTCCATTTCTTAAAACAACTTGTTCAGTAAATTCTTCTGATAGAATATCCTGGCCCATAAATAAATACTCTGAAGTCTCCAAACCGAGTAAGTGCATGAGTGTAGGCAGCACATCCACTTGGCCACTATACTTATCAGAGATGAATCCATTATTGACTCCTGGGATATGCATGATAAGAGGTACACGCTGCATGTGAGTGTTGTGGTACTCTCCCCAATCTTCACTCTCCACTCCCACTAATTCTGCTAAGTGTGGATTACGCATGTTAGATACTCCATAGTGGTCACCATAAAGAACAAAGATTGTATCGTCATATAATCCTGTTTCTTTTAAATAGGTAAAGAACTCTTCAATCGCCTGATCCGCATAATTGGCTGTAGCGAAATACTGATTAATTGTTTCATCAGCTGTTTGAGCTAGCGGAAATCCTGCATTCTGCTCATCGAGAGGATAAGGGAAATGATGAGTGACCGTTATAAATTTAGAATAAAAAGGCTGCGGCAGCTGCTCTAAATACTCTACCGAATCATGAAAGAACAATTTATCCTTTAAGCCATACTCTAATGATCGATCACCTGACACGTCATAAAACTCTGCATCAAAGAAGTAATCATATCCAAATCGCTGATAGGTGTCTGTCCGATTCCAGAAAGAGCCGACATTCCCATGAAAAGCTGCTGTTGTATAGCCTTCTTTATCTAAAATATTCGGAGTTGCATGAAAGGTATTGGTTGAACCCAATGTTTGAAAGACACTTCCCTGTGGCAACCCGAATAAAGAATTTTCCACTAGGACTTCTGCATCCGCAGACTTTCCTTGTCCTGTCTGATGAAAGAAGTTCTCAAAACTATAGGAATCTTCATGATTAAACAAACTATTTATAAAAGGCATCACTTCATGCTTTTGCCCGTTTTCATCCTCTAATTCAAAATCAATCAGAAACTGCTGAACACTTTCCAATGCGATTACTATCACATTCCTGTCTTTAGCCACTCCAAAAAAATCTGGATTCGGCTCAACATGATTGTCTCTTGAATAGGTGACAATCTTTCTTAAGTCCGATTCATTAGCTTTCGCTCTAATCTGATTATTCTCCACCGTTTGAAAAATATCATAGCCGGTAAAGAAATTAATCCCTAAATATTTGACAATATAGTTTCGGTCAAATGTTCGAGTTAATAATTGTGGACGGTCTATTTCTGCCAAACCTAGATTAATGAAAAAGGTAAGAATGCCTAAAGCCGTTATTCCTCGAACACTTCTTTTCCTCAAGGCACCCTCTTTTAAAGACAGATTGTTTATTTTTTTACTTATTATAAGATAGGTTAAAGCAATGAAATCTATCCAGTAGATAAAGTCCCATGCTCTTACCATTGCTAGTGTGGAAGTGATTAATGCTCCAGACACATTATTTGAGCCTACTATTATATTAGATGTAAGAAAATCAGTAAATTCCCTATAATATAAAATGTTTGAATATAAGAGCAAACTTAAAATAAAGAGTATACCCAACAAAAGGAAGTGAAAATATCTTTCTTTTTTTACATAAAGAGACAGAGAGAAAAGAATTAGCGCAATAGCTAAAGGATTTATAAATAAAAGAAAGTGTTGATAAAGGCCCGTTACACCTAAATCAAATTCTACCAGATAGGATACATATGTTTTTAACCAGAAGCTAAAAACAGTTAGAATGAATAATCCCATTCTTTTATTTATTTTTGATTTTAATTTTGACATTTAAATGCCTCCTAGATTTTACCTAAAACAAATGATGCTTAATCATACAGCAAAATGCTCATTTACTCAATTGATTGTATCCTAGATTCCCAAAAAATTATAACGTGGTCGGGGGCACAACACCTAAGGTGTTATATAATTGCGACTGCTTCTTCGTAATCTCACCCACTCGTACTGCACTGCCTGGATTTTCAAATGCCTCAATGACATCCAATTCGTCCAGTAATTCCTGCATCGTATAATTTTTATACAGCCCTTTTTCGGACATCTGCTTTTTGATGTACGATAAATAGATCAATGCAATAAACTGCACGAATAATTTTCCTTCAAGCGAACTTTCTGATGAAACGGCTGTGCGCCGTAAATTCAACCGTTCTTTAAGATTTCCAAAGGCTTTCTCAACGATGTCTTTGTTACGGTACAAATCTAAAGCGGCGATGGGATCCTTGATTTCATTGCTGATGAGGGCAAAGAATCCGTAGTCTTTTTCCGCTTGGGTAATGGCTTTTTGTTTTGGGGTTACCTTTGTCCCGCGTTTTGGTGTTGAAGTGATTTCGAAGTATTTAGCGTACTGCTTTTCGTGTTCTGCTTTGCGGTTCCCGGAAACTAGTTCTGCTTCGAGCCGATCAAGAAGCGCATTGAAACGGTTCTCGTGCTCCAGTGCTTTTTCACCGCTAAAATAAAGATGCAGGTACATCCGCCGTTTCCCTTCAATCACATCGCCTTTGTACGGGCGTTTCTGTGAATACTCCCAGTCTATCGTTGCAGTATGGCTGTAAAGTTGGTAGCTGGCATTGTAATTAGCGCGTGTGCGGATGTTATCTCGAACCTTGTTCAGTTCTTCCTGCACGTATTTCAGGGATACTTTTGTGGCCATCAAAAATTTCAAATGATTTTGGTACAAGGCATCGATATTTTCCTTGCTGTAAAACCCTCGGTCCATTACGAGTTTGACCTTGCTAAAACCAAGATTGCCTAGATCGGCAAGCAAGTGCTTCACTGTTTTGACATCGCTTATATTGCCTGCTAACTTGCGGTAGTAAAACGGTAAGCCAGATTCTTCACCAAACAACAAAGCAAGATTGATCTGCGCAAGCGGATCGTGGTCCTTGTTGATACCGTATTTGACTTGCTTAAGAGACTCTGAATAGGAGGAAACACTGGTAGTATCATAAGCCCAATATTCATTCTCCGTCCGTCGCTTAGCCTGCAGGCTGAAAAAACGATTTTTAGCTTCTTCCGTAACCGAGGCAAACAGATCGCTGCTTCTTTGCGAGGGAATACAGCTGCCGTAAGGATGGGAATGGGTGCGATCCCACTTTGGAAAACGAAGCATCGTATTGCGATCTTCCAAAATCAAGAAGTAGGCAATCGAGAGTATCTGCTTATAGCTTTCAGGAAAGCAAGCTTTTAGATCGGCTGTAACACCAAGCAGTTCTCCGATTTTGTCAAACAGATAGGTCGCTCCGTAGAAGCTTCGTTTCATGACGGTGGATGGTACCGGCCCTTGCTTTGCCGGCGGCATAGCCAATCGCTTAGAGGGAACCAGGTTCCCAGCTTCGTCCAGTTTTCCTATGCAGACACGCTTGCTGCGCGACTGCTTCTTTTCTTTATCCCAATAGTTGGTTGATTCGTAAACATAGGTAGTGCCGTTCTTTTTGTTGGTTACATATACTAAACTCATAAAATCACGCCTTTCAACGTTATAATTATAACGTGGAAAGTGCGGAAATTCAATAGGAATAGCCAGAAATTTCCTTTTATATCAATGTTTTTTGCATTCCTCGTTATAATTTACACGGGAATAAAGGTTGTATATTATTTACTCCATTTTTACAAATCAATTATCTACAGAAAAAACCTATACGCCTTCATGGGATGACTCCCGCGTATAGGTTAATCGTTTATTCGAATGGTATATTGTCTGAATCAGGGAAATACAAATGGAAGGCTGTCCCTTTATTCAACTCACTTTCAACTTCTACTGTTCCTTTATGCAGAGCAATTAATTGTTGCACAATAGCTAAACCTAGTCCGGATTCCCCGTAGGTCGTACTGACTCTTGAAACATCTGCTTTATAATAGCGGTCCCATATAAACTGTATTTCCTCCTTGGTCATTCCTATGCCGGAGTCTATGACACTTATTTGAGTCCCGTGTTCTTTCTTGCTAGCTCTGATGATAATTAATCCTTCATCTGTAAACTGCATCGCATTTTTTATTAGGTTGACTAATATTTGTTTCAATCGATCATAATCAGCATAGACTCTTAAAGCATTCATATCTTCTACAATAAGCTGATTCGAAGATTCTTTCACGAGTTCATTCATTTGTTCATTTATTTCATCCATTATTTCTTCTAAAGGTATAAAATGTTTGTTTAGGATAATTCTATTTGATCGAATGTTTTCATAATCCATATTTTCATTCACTAATCGAATTAAACGACGTGTTTCTTTTCTCATCAGTTGAATACTTCTTAGTCTTTGCTTTTCAGGAATCACGTCGTATTCTAGCCCTTCTAGTAGACCATTTATAGTGGTTAAAGGGGTTCGCATTTCATGAGCTGCATCCTGCATAAACGTTTTTCTTCTTTCTTCTTGCTTCGCTACTTCTTCCTGAGATTCTTTTAAGACAGTGACCATTCGGTTAAAGTCTCGAGATAACTGATCAATTTCATCTCTTTCTTTATGCTGTAACTGAATAGTATACTCGCCTTCCGCTACTTGGTGAGCCGCTTTCCGCAGGCGATTAACCCGCTTCACTTGATAGTATGCAAAGATAATACTCATCAATATAGCGAGAATAGTTGAGAGTAAAAAAGCATTAAATAAATTGGAGCGCAAAACATCCATTTGTCTGTCAATTTGACTCACTGGTGAACTGACGGTAATGAAACCCGCATAGGTTTCATCTGATTGCTGGAAAAACGGCAAATAAACGAACGCTGTTTCTCTGGGATTTCCCAGCATATCTTCCTGTTCTGTTGTCAGGGCTAATCTCTGTCCCGATTCTAGTTGCTCAATATGTTCCGGAACGACACGCGCTTCTATATCAGGGGGGAGTTCCGGATACCTTAGAGTCCCTTCTACATCAAACACATAAAAGGAAACACCTTGCTTCAGCAACACATTCTGAATGGTTTCCAGTTGCTCTGATGCTAAATTCTCTTCTACTATAGATTCAGCATACCCAAATAGCCGATTTTCTGTTTCTTGTATAGCTGTATTTCTCCCGAAGTGAACCAAGGATACTACTGAAACAATCATTAATATTGTAATGACAGTTAGAAATCCCAATATTTGTTGGAAGAAATACGGGAATTTCATCTTAGTCGATTTTTCCTGTATCATCGAATTTATATCCTACTCCCCAGACCGTTTGAATCACTTGTGGTCCATTGACTAATAGTTTTTGTCTCAATTTTTTAATATGAGCATCTACGGTTCGTTCATCTCCAAAATACTCATAATCCCATACTAATTGCAACAATTGCTCTCTTGAAAAAACACGCCTTGGGCTATTAGCTAACGTGTAAAGCAAATCAAATTCTTTAGGTGTTAAATTTTCAAGCGGCTTTTGATACAGTATGACTTCTCTTGTCCCTCTATCCATCTTTAAATGCTCTGTTTCAATCTCATATTCAGTATCCTCTGATGAATCAGTCTGACCAAGGGTACGTCTCATAAGGGATTTTATTCTGGCAACTAAAGTTAAAGGACTAAAGGGCTTCGTTACATAATCATCTGCCCCTATTTCAAATCCAATGACTTCATCACTTTCAGAATCTTTGGCTGTTAACATAAGAATGGGCATACTTTCGCTTTCTTTTCTTATTTCTCTGCAGATTGTTATCCCATCCATATCCGGCAACATGATGTCCAATATGACCATGTCAAACGTTTCTGGATTATCTTTATATGTTTCCAAGCCTTTTTTGCCATTATGCACAAACGTTATTTCCCAATCTTCTTTAATAAAAAACATTTCAATCATTTCACAAACAGATTCATTGTCTTCAATCATTAATATATGCATTTTCATCCTTCTTTCTCTTACCTACTCCATGCTATCTGTATTATACATACCATAGTTGAATTTTCTGTGTAAATCAATCCATAAAACAAATAATTCTGTGGATAAATAAGAGATAATGGCTTTTAAAAAAACACGAACCCCCTACAAGAAAGGATTCGTGTTTTATAGTCAGTGTGTTTGAATAACATGTTCAGGGGTTTTTCTTTGAATAAATTCTATTTCTTCTACTAGCATTTCTACGACGTATCGGGTTTGGTTCTGTTCATTTAAGTAGGAACGCGATTGCATTTTCCCATTTAATGCAACGAGATCGCCTTTATTACAATACTCTTCTAAAAGTTCGGCTCTCTTGCCCCAGGCAACAAAGGGAATAAAGTCCGCTTCACTTGTGTTCGTGTCTTTTTTGAAGGTTTTCCGTACAGCTAGCGTGTTGTTTGTTACAAAACGCCCTTCACCGACTTCTCTTAACTCTATATTTTTCGTGATTCTGCCGACTAATGAGATTGAATTCATTGTTTTCCTCTTTTCATAATAGATAGTAGAAAGATTTCTTTCCCTACTATTAATACTGTTCAAAAAAATGGAAAGTCATGAAAACAGTAGACGATTATTCCTATTTTAATTTAAACAGACACATTTTTGTCACTTTCAATCATCGAAAAAAAGACCCCACCCAAAGGGAGACTGCTGAAAAACCCCTATTCTACCTATGATTTCAATAGATAGAATAGGGGGTTTTTAGTATAATAT
>NZ_BAAACW010000102.1:0-3188 GCF_039521845.1 Alkalibacterium iburiense | reverse complement strand
TACGCTCTTCGTGGTGAATATGAAGCGAATAATTAAGCTCAAGAGCGAGAATGAAGAAAAATTAATAGAAAACAAACAAAAATAATCAGTGCTACCTGTGTAAATGCCTTGAAATTTACCAGATAATCACTGATTATTTATTTTACCCATTTATAGCCCTTAAAAAGGGTTTCTTTTTCAGCACCCTCCCCAAAGGCAGAGTCTGTTCCGTTTGATTAAAAAATAAATTCAAGTATATGTCTCCATAAATCTGGGTTAAAAATATCCATCGGATCGCCGGCTTCACCAATGACGCTGTAACCTAGCATGGCCCCACCTATAAATGCAGCACCAATTAATAGAACGACAACAAGAACTTTTATAATATAAATGAGAATGTTATTGACTACAGATTTCCATGTCATTCGTGTTCACCTCTTCTATTCATCCCTTACCCCAGTGAAGACTATTATCTTCTTTTTTTCAGATTTTCTAATAGTATGCCAGTCCCTAAAGCCACAGAGTCAAGCGGTTCTTCAGCAACAAATACGGGAACTTTTAACTCTTCAGCAAATAAAAGGTCAATGCCATCAAGCATGGCGCCTCCTCCAGTTAAAATAACGCCTCGATCAATAATGTCAGCAGATAATTCAGGAGGGGTTTGTTCTAAAACGGCTTTTGCCTGCTCAACCACTGCTTGCAAGGATTCATTTGTTGCCTCCATGACTTCTAAAGAAGTTATAGTAATGGTGCGAGGTAAGCCAGAGACCATATCTCTTCCACGAACGTCCATCTCTTCATCTCTTCCGTGATTAAACATGACACCAATTTCTTTTTTTATTTGTTCAGCTGTACGTTCACCAATGAGTAAGCCGTGCTTTTTCTTTACATACTCTTTAATATCATCATCCAATGTATCACCGGCAACCTTAATTGAACGACTGGTGACGATTCCACCCATCGATAAGACAGCAATATCACTTGTCCCGCCACCGATATCGATGACCATGTTTCCACTTGGCTGGAATATATCCATTCCTGCCCCTATAGCGGCTACTTTCGGTTCTTCTTCCAGATACACATTCTTGCCGCCACTTTTTTCAGCTACTTCAATAATCGCTTTTTGTTCAATAGCAGTTATATTCGTTGGACAGCAAATTAAAATATTGGGTTTAGTTAAAAATCCTTTAACATTTAGTTTATCAATAAAGTGAGTCAGCATCGCTTCCGTGATATCAAAATCAGCAATGACTCCTCCTTGTAATGGACGTATAGCGGTTATATTTCCGGGTGTTCTTCCGACCATTAAGTAGGCTTCTTCCCCTACTGCTAATACTTCGTTTGTTTTTGTGTCTAGTGCTACAACAGCTGGTTCATTTAATACAATTCCTTTGCCTTTAACATGAACAAGCACGTTTGCTGTTCCTAAGTCGATGCCAATATCTCTAGCCATCGTTTTTCTCCTCTCACCGATTCATTACTAGTGTATAATACGAGACGCATGTGAACGTTTAAAATCTTTTCACTCTTTCTATGATACTTAAGATAGAAAAAAAGAGCAACACCAAATTTTAAAATTATGTTAAGATATCGTTGGCTTGTTGATTTAAGACAACAAAAAAAAGAGAAAAGAGTCAACATTGTAAAAAAGTAGGTCGTTAGGCCTTATGCACTCTTTTCTCTCTATTCAATTTATAAGTTATATACCAACAGAGCTAGTTTCTGATACAGTCGATTCTTCCTCAATGACTCTTTCAATATCGGCTCCCAATTTCTTCAATTTATTATGGAATCCTGCATAGCCACGATCGAGGTGATGCAATTTCGTCACCTTTGTGTATCCTTCAGATATTAAGCCGGCGATAATTAGAGAAGCAGATGCACGTAAATCGCTAGAAGCCACTTCTGCTCCTTGTAAAGTATGGCCTCCTTGGATAATGATACTTTGTCCATCGACGTTGAAATTCGCATTCATTTTTCTTAGTTCTTCCATATGCATAAATCTATTTTCAAAAACAGTCTCTCTCATGATACTGGTTCCTTCAGCTGCCAGCTGAGCAATGGTCATTGGCGCTTGTAAATCCGTAGGAAAACCTGGATGAGGCATCGTTTTAACATCAGTCGGTTTTAATGTAGTCGGTCCAATGACTCGAATCCCTTCTTTAGATTCAATAAATTGGACGCCCATTTCACCTAGTTTTGAGATGAGAGGCTTATTATGTTCAGCGACTCCTTCTTCAATTAAGATGTCTCCTTGCGTAACGGCTGCAGCAACCATAAATGTCCCGGTTTCAATTCTATCAGGTATAATTGAATGGTCTACCCCGTGTAAGGTTTCCACACCTTCTATTCGAAGCGTTTCTGTACCGGCACCTACTACTTTTGCTCCCATTCTATTTAAAAAGTTAGCAAGATCGACTATTTCAGGTTCTCTAGCCACGTTTTCGATGACGGTAGTTCCCTTAGCCATAGTCGCGGCCATCATAATATTCTGGGTTGCTCCAACACTAGGAAAATCTAAGTAAATGTGAGCCCCTTTTAATTCGTCAACAGATGCCTCAATGTATCCATTTCCCATTTCAATCTTTGCACCCATCGCTTCGAAGCCTTTAAGGTGTAGGTCGATAGGACGAGATCCAATAGCACAGCCGCCTGGCAATGCCACTCTAGAATACCCTGTACGGGCAAGCAACGGTCCCATAACTACAATGGAAGCACGCATTTTGCTCATGAAATCAAAAGGTGTTTCATTGTTCAATTCTTTTTCTGCATTAATCGTAATGGTTTTATTTTCTTCATCAAAGGCAACATCCATATTTAAATAAGATAATACCTCGTTCATAATATAAATATCTGATAATAAAGGAATGTTGCTAAGCTTTGAATCTCCTTCGCTTGCCAGAATTGTAGCAGCTAGTATTGGAAGTGCAGCGTTTTTAGCTCCATCTATAGTGACAGAACCTTTTAACTTTCTGCCTCCACTCACAATTATTTTTTCCATTTTATGTCCTCCATTTTTTACGACGTATTTCCAAAAATTTTGTTTATTTTATAGTTTATTTCTTCGTTTATTGCTTGTAAATCAATCTTTTACACAAAAAAGCACCTCTCCCTCCCCTTTTTTGATAAAATGAAGTCGTGCAAACCCATTTAAAAGGAGAGAAAAGAGATGCCTAATCTACTTCAAATTATCATGTATTTAATTGAAA
>NZ_BAAACW010000101.1:0-14333 GCF_039521845.1 Alkalibacterium iburiense | reverse complement strand
GTATATTTATTCTTGAGTCACTCATTTTTGAACCCTCCTTTATAAGGACATCTTATCCCAACGTAATACCTTTGTCAATACATAGGGATAATCATAAGAGTTTGCAGTTATTTTTTTGAGTATATTCGACAAACTACTAAAACTCAAAATGTTAAAGGTTTTAATTTATTAATGTCTTCAAATCAGGCACAACTTCTTCCTCAAACCAAGGGTTCCGTTTTAACCAGCCAATGTTTAAGGGCGACGGATGAACCAATGGAAAGTAATCAGGCAGATACTTTTGATAGTGTTTAACTGTTTCAGTTAAATTTCTTTCTCGGCTTTTACCCAAGTAGTACTTCTGAGCGTAAGCTCCAATTAATATAATCGTTTCAATATTTGGCATCTCTTCTAACAATAAGGGATGCCATTTTTCTGCAAAGCCTTTTCTAGGGGGCATATCTCCGGTCTTCGCTTTCCCAGGAAAATAAAAGTCCATCGGTAAGTGTGCTATTTTATCTGTTGAATAAAACGTTTCTCTAGATACACCCATCCACTCTCTTAATCGGTCCCCACTTAAATCATTCCAGAACAATTGAGACTCTTCCGCTTTCCTTCCAGGGGCCTGTCCGACTATCGCAATCGTTGCTTCTTTAGATGCTTTAAATAAAGGAGGTATGTCTCTTTTGGTGAATTCTTCATTGAGCGGATCAATCATTATTTTATGTTTGATTTCATCAAAGGTAGCCATATTATTAATTACTCCATTCTAAATTTTTCGTGTATCATTTGTGTAAATACTAGTGTATTCTAGTGTTAAGGTTAAGTGCTAAGGCTCCATTGTGGCTAACAAAGGAGCTGATGCCTATTGTGACGTTTTGTGGGTTTAAGTTCTAAAAAGGAGCTTAGACAAGTTGGAAGTATTTCAAGTGCTATCTTTAATGATAGCGTTTGCGACACTCATGGTTCTTGTATCTAAAAAGGACTAGACAATACAAAAACCACCATTTTTAGCTTAGCCGGCTTGATGGTGGGTTTTGTAAGTTTTAAAATCTGCCACAGTGGGGCTAAAGCATATAACCTTTAATTAAGGAAAGAACCCTTGTTATAGCAAGGGTTCTTTTTTTGCAGCCCATCTGTTCACTTTTAGTATACACTTCTTCAAGGGGAGATTCAACAAATTGGTTCTTCTCTTTCTCATAACTAAAAGCTAATAATAAGCGTTTAGTTGATTCATCCTGTTTAAATCCACGAGCAATATAAAAAGGTGTACCAAGTTTGTTTCCTTCTTCGACAGATACAGCTTATTCTGTTGCACCTTTTTTATGTGCTCCAATGTAAATGCTTCTAGCAATTTCGTTCCCATACCTTTATATCGATGACTTTCATCTATGTAAAATACATAAATCCCACTTGTTTAATAAATGAAGGTTGCATCCAATCTCTCCTAAAATAAATTATCTTTTATCTATCTTTGTAAATCGTATTATACCAATTTAGTTTTGTTTCCTAAATATATCTCTGTACCTTCTTTGCTTAATTCTTTAAAGTCTAGTTTTTCAAGCATTTTTCTTGAGCGATTATTTGTTTAATGGGTTTCTGCTAAAATTGTTTTTATTCTTAATTCTTTCGTTCCGTATGCAATCATTAATTCAGCAGCTTTTGAACCTAATCCTTTTCCCCATAACTTAGACTCTCCAATAACAATCTTAAACTCCGTTGTATCTTCTTTAATCGTCGCTAAGTCTGCATAGCAATAAGTTGACCCTTTCGTTCTATTCCTAAGCGAAGAAACCCTTTAGAAGGTCGATTAACTAGGTTTTCCCACCAAATATACAGTTCTTCTCTGTCTTTATTCAAATCCCACCCATAAGCTTTGCAAAAGGTATCATTTTGACTCCATTCTAAAATAGTTTTGAAGTCATTTATAGCAATTGGATGTAATTTAATTTTATTAGATTCAATCATAATTATTGATTCCTATTTTCGTAAATTTTTTTCTTTTTTAAATATATCAGTATGACTACACAAAGAATGTAGTAAAATATGGCAAAGTAAATAGTAGGTTTTAGGCTGAAGACAAATAATATGACTGATAATACACTAATACTAATCAACGAAGGCAATTGATCAATTATATTTTTAGTTCCTACTTTAATACCATTTAAGTCATCCCTTTTAAATCCTCCAGTATATGCTTCTACAGGTTTATTATGAAAAATATAAATGATGTTTTCAAAATCTAAAACGAAAAAAATATATGAAAATATCTCTAATATAAAAAAAATCTTTAAAATATTTCTATTAAACACTCCACTTAAAAAGATGACTGGAGTAAAGATAACAGCTAAAAACATAGTCATAAAGGTTATGAGCTTTCATTTTTTTTAGATCATGTTCAGTAAAATTATCATTAACCATAATAAATCGATAAAATGCACTAGCTAATATCATAGTTCCCACAAAAAATAGCCATGCCCAGTCTTGCATCGTAATATTAGCAAAAGTTAATACTCCTACTAATCCTATGAATAGTCCTACAAATTCTTTCCTAGCCTTTTTTTAAAAAAACTCATTCCCTGTATGAAAAAAAAACATTTTGGTATAGTCCTCCTTACAATGATGATTCAAGCGATTATATCCCTTTTTATTAATTACTATAATTAACTTGTGTATATTTACACCTATTTTCAATATAATGTAGATAAATCAATATGAATGGAGAATAAGATTATGAACGATAAGCACATAGGGAAAGTAATTAAACATGATAGTAAATACCTTTTGACTATTCCTGATACTATAATAAAAACACTCAATTTAGAAGACCGTGATGCAGTTGAATTTACAATTGATGAGAGAAACTAATCTAGACGAAATCAATATATTAAAATTTACTTTGTGTTGTCTGTCTCATCATCTAATATTTCAATAGTTCCTTCTGTTCCGTCCACTCGGATTTTTTGGTTATCTTTTAATATATTTGTTGCATTATCCACACTGACAACAGCCGGTATGCCATTTTCTCTGGCCACAACCGAGCCGTGGGTCATAATCCCTCCAACTTCTGTTATAAGTGCTTTTGCTGAGGAAAATAAGGGTGTCCATCCCGGATCTGTATAAGGAGCAACGAGAATGTCTCCTTTATTCAGCTTCCCTTCTTCCAAGCTTCGAACCACTTTAACAGTTCCTTCAACAACACCTGAAGAGACTGGCGTGCCTACCAATACATTTGAAGACTCTTGATCTTTTACAGCTGTAAATATTTCTCCATCACTGCTCATCACACGAGGAGGTGTGAGCGTCCGATAATGCTCTTCATGTTTTTTTCGATCGGGGAGTGATGATACAGCTTCTATTGAGCCCTTCTCCAACAGTACAATCAATTCATCTAGCGTCAGATAGTAGACATCGGTTTCTTGCTCAAGGATTCCTTGTTGAACAAGATAGTTTGCCTCTTCTAGAATCACTTTTCGGTAGATGTCAAAGTAACAAACCATCATATACTTTGGGAGTTCTCGAATTCCTACAGTATGGCGATAAAGATTGAGAAGGCGGGATAGTTTCTTAGCTTTTCTTGAACCTCCTCGCGTTTTATTCACACGCTCTAACAATTCCTGGATTGCTTCATTAGCTCCTTGTTCTCCTTTTTCAAATTTTTCGTGATGTTCACGTGGAGCGTTATTTCTCATGTGACTGAGAATTGATGGTACAAGCATGGTCGGTACTTCATGCCACCGAACCCTTGTAATATCAATCTCTCCTGTGGTCCGCATCCCGAATTTTTCCATAAATGAATGCAGGGCAGCGAGAAAAATCTTCCCTCCTTTAACCTCTTTTAAATCTTGAACAAACGTCTCATCGTTTGCTTTTTGAAGATAGTCCACCACTTCCGGATACGGTCTAGCTGTATCTGCCAAATCACCAATCTTCATTCCAACTTCACTCGTAATATTCCCCGGAGGAGATTGATGAATGGCGGGACTCACTTCTTCTCCTAGCCATTTTTTACCGCGCTTTTGAATACGAGGAAGTGTTATCATACCCGCACACGTATAGGCTAAAGGATTAGTAAGGGACCGAAATAAATCGCGGCTTGCGTGTTCCTTGATCAAATGGATTCGTTCGGCGTGATCATACTGTTCCATCTTTTGTTGAAAACGATCAATATCTTCATAAAAGTTGGAGTAGGAGCGTTGTAAGGCCGATTTTGGGTTCTCGATGTAGATAATCGCGATGGTTCTTAGCAGAGTTTTCCATAATATACCCCACATAGGTTTAACATAAAGTTGGAAGACCTTCCTCTTATTCCCTCGTTTAGGTGCTCTCTTTTCAAATTCCTCACGTAAAACAGCATTTTGAATAGCCTTAAGATCAGGTTCCAAATACTTCTGTTTCCGGAGCTTTTTTTGGACAGATTTCATATATAACAAATAGGAATAATCTACAAATACCCGTCCACCTGCATTTGTAAGGAAACCTCTCATCTCTTCTTTAGTCGATGGCACTAGTGATTGAAAAAGGGAAAGACCAAGGGGTTTCATATAATCCGTCATCATTTGCTTATGACCTGCGGAATAATAAATATGGTAATTGTTGTCGTCGGATGATGGAACGGGAAAAAGGGAAGTGATTGGTCGACTTTGTAAGATATAAATTTCTCCATCTTTAAGGCACCACTCAATATCTTGTTCAGTTCCATAATATTGTTCGATCTGTTTTCCAATATGAGCAAGTTCTAGAATCATTGCATCCTTAAGAGCTGGTTGATCTTGTTGCTCCACTGGTAATCGCTGCATTTCTGTTCCACCACTAGGAAGGGGAAAAATCCCCTTTTCCTTTTGGGCTACTTGCTTATCGATAATCTGCCCATCTCGCACCTTATACAAATCCGCCGTAATTTGCCCGGAAACCAGTGCCTCCCCTAAACCAAACCCTGCATCAATAGAAACAATATGACGATGCCCGCTAACCGGGTCTGCCGTAAACATAATGCCAGATACCTCTGGAAGATTCATTCTTTGCACGACAGTAGACAAAAAAACAGAGCGATGATCAATCCCATTTTGGGCACGATAAACAATCGCACGATCGGTAAAAAGCGACGCCCAACATTTTTGAATCGATTCGAATAGTTGCTCCTCCCCTTTCACGTTGAGAAAGGAGTCTTGTTGACCGGCGAATGAGGCCTGAGGAAGATCTTCGGCTGTAGCACTAGAGCGAATGGCATACGTATGCTCTCTCCCAATATTTTCCCATGCCTGCATGATTTCTGAATATAACGGTTCGGGGATTTCAAGGTTCAGAATATAGTCGCGAATACTTTGGCCCCACCGTTGTATCTCTTCAAACTGATCCGGTGATAATTGATGGAGTTGCTGGATCATGTCATTCAATTTATCTTTTCCTTGAGTGAGCCGCTTATATCCTGCTGTGGTCACACAAAATCCAGGAGGAACTAAAAAACCTGCTTTGCTCAGTTCCCCAAGGTTTGCTCCTTTTCCTCCCACCGTAGATAAACTAGACCGATCAATATCATTAAAATCGAGAACATAGTCCATAAAAATTCTCTTTTTTTAAATAGTTTTATCGTAGCTATTTTACTCCTGGATAATTCAGACATACTGTTTTCATCTTCAACTATATAACTTGGTTTGAGGTTTAGATTTTAATGGAAATTCCTTCATTACAAATTCGAAGTCGGACGATTAAAATAATAAATACTTGCTAAACTATCTGTCACTCTAGGTGCTGATGGCATAAAAATCATCTTTTTCTTTTTAAAAATTGTTTTCATTACTATTTTAAATCTAACAGTAAAAATTTTTAGAGTCCAAGATTTCGATTAGTGAAAGATAGCAAAAAATTCGGAACCCGTCATTTTTTTGGTAATCTTTAGGTTCCAAGATTAAACATTTTCTATTCTATTTACAGATATCATCATCTCATCATCGCTTGACAAAACAAAAAAAACATCCTCTTGTAAACGTTGTTAAATCACAGGTACTTGACGAGTTTTGAATAGAGCTCAGGTTGTCTTGGTTTCTTAACGTTTGTCTTATTTCCGAGTTGAATCGGAACCATTTCAACATTTTTATCCAAATAAAAACCTCCTGATAAACTTAATCTAATGTAAGTTTATCAGGAGGCAAGAATCAACGATAGATACTATTTTATTAGTCTCTTACTTAATGAGGAATAATAAAACGCTACTCCAAAAATGGTAAATAATTTTAGCACAGCAAATGCATTAATATTCTTTTCATGAAAAAAAGTCAAATTCTCATTTTCATACTTTTTATACATCTAAGCTCAATACACACATCTTTCCCATAAAATATAGCAACAAAAAAATATAAGTACAACGCGTTCAATTGAAAACAATATAGTCCTAACTATTTGTTTCCTTTTTCAAACTAACTGCAACATAGTGTTTATCGCTAACTTGTACCCAATCAGGATCAGCCACGCCGGTTTCTTTATACTGAGAAAAATCATAGTGTTCATTCTCGCTACTGTAAAAATCCAATGTTTCTTCAGCTTGATAATTTTTAATATCTGTTTTTAAGAACGCAGCCATTAATCGTTTAGTGTAAGGGTGCTTTGCATTCTTAAAGATTTCTTTAATCGGTGCACTTTCAACAATTTTTCCTCCGTTCATGACAATCACATCATCTGCCATGCTGTTGATTACTCCCAGATCATGAGTAATAAAAAGGATACTTGTGCTGAATCGGTCTTTCAATTCGTTCATTAATTTTAGAATTTCAGCTTGAATAATAACATCCAAAGCAGTGGTTGGTTCATCAGCAATCAGTAATTTCGGATCACAAGCTAATGCCATCGCAATCATAACACGCTGACTCATCCCACCTGATAACTGATGAGGGTATTGTCTGAGCATTTGTTTCGGGTTTGGAATTTTAACAGCATCCAACAACTCAATCGCTCTTGCAACAGCTTCTTTTTTATTTAATTTACTATGCAATTGAATAGCTTCAACCAATTGATATTTAACTGTGAAAACTGGATTTAAACTCGTCATAGGTTCTTGGAAAATCATTGAAATTTCATTCCCACGAATTTTTAATAAGTCTTTTTGGCCTAGAGAAGAGATTTCTTTGCCGTCAAAAATAATGCTCCCCTCTGCAATGCGTTGGTTTTTTTGAAAAAGCTGTAAAATAGACATTGCTGTTTGACTTTTACCACTACCACTTTCTCCAACTATACCTAATGTTCTGCCTTCTTCTAATGAGAATGAAACACCATTTACCGCTTTTACTGTCCCATTACGCGTGTCAAAATAAGTATGCAAATTATTCACCTGTAATAAACTCATGTGGTCGCTCCTCTCTATCCCTATAATAAGACTCACGATTCTTGAGAGTACATGCTATAAAATGATTGTCTGCTACTTCAATCCAATCAGGATCACTTTCTCCATCTCTTGAATACTGGAACTCAAAATCTTCGTATTTCTTATCAATATCCCATTTTGAATCTTGAGCATCATCCATCTTTGGTATCGCATTTAATAACTGTTTAGTGTAAGGATGTTTAGGGTTCTCGAAAATTTCTTCAGCTGATCCTAGTTCAACTAAATTTCCAAAATACATTACTCCAATACGGTCAGAAATATACTGAACTACACCCAAGTCATGTGTAATAAACAAATACGTCAAATTATCTTTTTCACGCAACTCCTGCAATAAATTAATAATTTGTGATTGAATGGATACATCTAGAGCTGATACTGCTTCATCACATACGATAAATTTAGGCTGCAATGCTAAGGCTCTTGCAATCCCAATCCTTTGTCTTTGTCCTCCAGAAAATTGGTGTGGGTAGCGATTAATCAGTCCACCTGCTAAACCGCATTTTTCCATAATATCTATAATGTATTCTGTGTATGCCGGGTCATTTCTACTTTTGAAAAATTTATGAATAAGTAAGCCTTCACCAATAATTTCTCCAACTGTTAGACGTGGATCAAGCGATGAATAGGGATCTTGGAATATAATTTGTAGGTCTTTTCTTAAAATCCGTGCTTCTTTTTGTGTTAAAGCCGCTAAATCAATTCCATCATCTAAATATCTTTCATAACGTTCAAATTTTTCTGATCCTCTAAGAGGCTCTTTTAACTTCTCCACCTTAACTGTTGCTTTTTCAAGATGTTCCTCATGTGACTTCAAATCCTGTCTTAATTTTTTGATCTCAGATTCATCCACTTCAGCTTTCATTTTTTGTTTTTGTTCTTCAAACTCTATATCTCTTTTACATTTAGCAACTTTTGATGCAGCATCATAACGATTTAATAAAACCAAGCTCACTTCTTTGAGATTATCATGAGACACCAATCCACCAACTAAGCGAAGTGTGTTTCCATAGGTATTATCAAAATCTATTTTTTTAATTCGTAATTTTTCAAAATGCTTCTCTTTTTCATCACCAGATAAATCTTTTAATTCGGACTCCATACGTTCAATTTCATTCAAATCATCATCATATTTACTGGACGTTTTAGGAAACCCTTGGTAAACTTTTTTTACATATGAAGGCATTAAATTCTCAATAGTATCTCCATAATACAAAGTCGATCCCCCTGTTTGTCGGTGTAACTGTATGATTGTCCGACCAAAGGTAGATTTTCCACATCCACTTTCACCAACTATACCTAAAGTCTCACCTTCAAGAATATCAAGAGATATATCTTTATTGGCCTTTACATAAGTCTTCCCAATCTGAAAAAAGTTATTCTTTTTAACAGGGAAATATTTTTGTAGGTTTTTTACGCTTAATAATGTTTTCATACATGGATTACCTCTCTCTCATCTTAGGATCAAATGCATCACGTAAACCATCCCCAAATAAGTTAAAGGCTAGAATGGTTAACATAATGATACCCCCAGGAAATAGCGTAAGATAAAAGTGTTGTCGAATATACCCTCGACCAAAGTTAAGCATCGTCCCCCACTCCGCAACAGAGGCCTCTAAACCTAAACCGATAAAACCTAAACCTGCAGCGGATAAGATAGCTGAAGCAACTTCCATTGAAGCTTGCACAATAATAGGAGACAAAATATTTGGTATGATGTGTTTAAAAATTAAACGTCCATCATTAGCTCCCAGTGCTCTGCTCGCCTCAATATACTGTGTTTCTTTAACCGATATGATTCCTGCTCTAATAATACGAGCAAATACCGGAATACTTGCAATTCCTATCGCGATAATCATGTTTCTAATGCTCGAACCTAAAGAGGCTACAATCGCTATAGCTAATAAAATAGAAGGAATCGAAAGTAAGATATCGCAAAAACGCATAATCAATGTGTCTAGCCATCCCTTATAATAGCCTGATAAAACCCCTAAGACTCCTCCAATTGACAAGGACAAAGCAACCGCACTTACCCCAACTGTTAGAGAAACGCGTGTCCCATAAATGAGACGACTGAACACATCACGTCCTAAATCATCTGTTCCAAACCAATGCTCTCTACTTGGAGACTGCAAAGCATTCGATAGATTCTGTTCCCTCATCCCATAAGGGGTAACATAATCAGCAAAAATAGCCATCAAAATTAAAATAATTATAACAATTAAACCAAGCATTGCACGTTTGTTTTTCTTAAGTGAGTACCAGACTTCATGCCATGCACCTTGTGGAACGCCTGTCATTTCCTGTTCTGTTTCATCTATCTTTCTTTTGTTTAATAACACAGCATTTCACTCCTAATCATATTGAGACCTAATTCGTGGGTCAATATAGGCATATAATATATCCACAAATAAATTGACAATCGTAAACAAGAAGGCGATAAATAATACTCCACCTTGAACGATCATTGTATCTCTGGTTCGAATGGCATTTACCATTAAGGTTCCTAACCCATTAATACTGAAGATTGTCTCAGTCAAAACGGCCCCACCTAACAAAACCCCAAATTGCAACCCTATTACTGTTACTATTGGAATAAGAGCATTTCGCAGAGCATGTTGGAAAATAATCTTCTTCTCAGATACACCTTTAGCACGTGACGTTCTTATATAATCCTGATCTAAAACATCCATCATACTCGAACGCGTAATTCTTGCAACGGTTCCAATAGATGAAGAAGCCAGTGCAAAAACAGGCATAATCATATGTTGCCAAGTTGTAAAACCTGTTGCAGGTAACAATCCTAATATTGCCGTAAACAAAATAATAAGTAAGAGTGCTTGCCAGAACACTGGCATAGATACACCTAACAACGAGATAGTCATAACAAAATTATCCGTTTTAGAATATGGACGTGTTGCTGAAACAACTCCTAATGGGACACCTACCAATGTAGAAAATAAGACACTCCAGCTAGCAAGCCTGACTGTATTAGGTAATCTAATCAATATTTCACCCATAACAGGACGTCTTGAAACATATGATCTTCCTAGATCAAAATTTATAAAAACATCTCGAACATAATTGAAGAATTGAACAAAAAAGTTTCTATCTAATCCCATATCTGCTCTTAGAGCTTGTAAAGTTTCCTCTGTCGCTCCTTCACCCAAAATTATTCTTGCTGGATCACCCGGTGAAAGATACATGATTGTAAATACAATAAATGAGACTCCTAATAAAATAGGAAACAACCATAATATTCGTTTGATAATATACTGAACCAAGATAATACCTCCTAATAAATAAAGAGCCAAAAAAATGGCTCTTTATTTTCCAAATTTGTTAACTTAGTCGACTGAAACAACATTTAAGAAGTAACTTCCAACTGGATGATGCTCAAACCCACTCACTCGGTTGCTAATACCCGTTACATTCTCACGTGTCTGCAAGAATACCCAAGGCACTTCCTCGTGAATAATATCTTGAGCTTCATGGTAGTATCCTATACGCTCATCTTGGTCTGAGGTGTAACGACCTAAATCTAATAACTCGTCTACTCTAGAATTTTCGTACCATGTTGTATTTCCTGATTCTCCAAAATTATTTGAATGGAATAATGGATATAAACCATAATCCGCATCTGTTGTAACTGTTGTCCAACCTAGTAAGAACATGTCTGGTTCACCAGCATCGTTGGCATCCAAGAATGCACCCCACTCCATTTGTACAACTTCTACTGTAATACCTATTTGCGACAAGGCTTCAGAAACGATTTGCGAAACTCTGATACGCTCTTGGCTGTTGTCTCCAACATATAATGATAATGTAAAGCCACCACCTGGGTAACCGGCCTCCTCTAATAATTCATTAGCAAGGTCGACATCATATGGAATAGGTTCTAAATCTTCATTGTATCCAAAAACTAATTCGTTAATTGGACCAGCCATTTGCTCTCCTACATTCATATAAACTGTGTCAATAATTGCTTCAATGTCAATTGCGTGAGCTATAGCTTGACGAACACCTAATTCACGTAGTGGTGTATCATTATGAACACTCAATCCTAAATATTCTGAACCTAAATTCGGTGTATTGATTAAAGTAAGTGCATCATTCTCTTCAACTGCTTGAATATCAGATGGTGCAATATCATAAGCAATATCTACGCCTTCACTTTCCAATTCAATTAAACGAACACTTGGATCTGATATTGTTCTAAATTCGATACTTCCAACAAGAGCTGAGTCACCCCAATAGTCGTCATAACGATTTGCAATAACGTGTGTACCTGTTACCCACTCTTCAAATTCGAAAGGCCCCGTTCCTACAACCGATGTCACACCATAGTCTTCACCAGCTTCTTCAACTGCTGCTTCATTTAAAATACCTACTGCCGGATGCGCTAAGTGCGTTAAAAACGGACCAAACGTATCTGAGGTTCCTACTCGGATAGTATGTTCATCAACGACTTCAATTGTATCTGGATCAATTGACCCAACGATATGTCCAATTGTTGGTGAAGCAACAGCTCTGAGTAGTGTATATTCAACATCAGATGCTGTAAATGGTTCCCCATTATGGAAGGTAACTCCTTCTCTTAGTGTAAACTCAAAAAGATTTTCTTCGATTTCTTCCCATTCAGTAGCTAGCCCTGGAACTAACTCTAAATCATTCGTTTGGATGATAAGAGTATCATAAATCTGTCTAGCTATACGTGTAGTTGCTTGGTCATTTGTTGCTTGAATATCAAAAGTAACCGGATCAGCACCACTCGCTACTACTAACACAGAGTCATCTGCGACTTCTTCTCCCCCGTTATCATTATCATTTCCTGTTCCATTACCATTACCATTTTCACCCGCTGGACTAGTACATGCAACAATAAATAGTACTAATGCAAGCAAAAATCCTAATAACTTATTTTTCTTTTTCATGTTGTTCCCCCCTTATAGGTAATGATTTTAGCACAGTGATTAAAATTAAACAATAAGTAAATTAAAAAAAAATTAGAACAAGATGAGCGAGTCGCCACATTTTGTTCTAATCCCTCCTTAATATACACTTGAATTTCGTTACATTATTAAATAATTCTCATAAAAGATATATTAACTGATGTTCTATGAAATTTATCGCGTAAACCTCACGTTCCATAGAGAGCATGGACTCAATTGTCTGTTGTCGCCTTTTACTCTTCACATATTTATCACCAGTGTATACTTTTACTACCGAAGTTTTATATATTTTCCCACATTTGATTTTGATCAAAGTAAGCTGCTTTTTCTTTTGCCTCAGCAACAACTGATTCAGGAAATTCCATTATATCAAGCAATTTAAGGGCATTTCTTGTTGAAGCAGATCCTTTTCTCAATGTATAGTCGAAATCAATTCCTTGTTCATTCGTTACATTCTCTTGAAAATGAACATTCTCACAGACTGTTTTCAATATTTCTGTTAGTTCAATATCATGTGTCGCTATAAATGCTAAAGATGGCGATTCACTTAACCATTTGATAATACTCGCAGAGGCCGATATTCGTTCTATTGTATTTGTTCCTTTTAGAATCTCATCAATGAAACAGTAACACCTGTCGCCTGCTTTCACTTTAGATAATATTCGCTTCAAAGATTTTATTTCTGCAATAAAATAACTGTCTCCTTCAATAATATCATCTTCTACAGCCATAGAAGTCAATACATGACCGCGTTTCATTGAAAAAGATGAAGCCGTACACGTAAACATCGTTTGTGCCAGAATACAGTTGATAGCAACGCTTTTCACATAAGTCGATTTCCCAGAAGCATTGGAGCCTGACACTAAGGTATTCTGTGTCCAATGAACAGGATTATCCACCGGATTATCTATTAATGGATGGGTGACATTTTCAGCCACTACCTCGTCTTGATTAGTAAACTGAGGGATACATCCTTCTTCTAGTATGAGTCTCAAATTTAAAATTGCCGCAGCTGACTCAAGATTTCCTAAAACTTCCCATAATTTCAACGCCTCTTCCTTATTCTTTTTTATACGGTTATAAACAAAATGATAAGAAATAAATGGCAGCATGAAAAACATATTTAAATAATCAAATAGGATTTCTCCTTCATTACTTCCACCCATTCTAAAAGCAAATGAAAAAAACGGAATCCGCTTGAGAGGCCTTAAATTAACTTTTAGCTCCTCTTTAAGAGGGTGATTGATTTTAGATAACTGTTTCGCACTGGAAATCGATTGAACTAGATAACTCATACTGAGGAGTTCATTTCCAATACTCATTTTGTTTATTTGCGAATACAAAAGATTAAAGACCAGCGAAGAGATAGCTATCATTACTCCATATTGGGCCAGCTGTGTAAAAAGCAATAACACGCCAATAATCGGTAACGAACCTAAAAGCAAATATAATCCAAAATGAAAGAACTGCTTTTTGTTATCTTCAGTTAACTGTTTGACGACAGAATTATTATCTTGTTTACCAAGTTGAGCAAATACAAATTGAATTTTTTCTCTTTGAGTTGGATTTTCATCATAATACTTTATAATATTTTCCGTTTTAAGTTGATCACTGTCGTTTAAATCAAATGAACGCAACCGTTTATACAACGCTTCTGAACCAATACTAGAATAAGTATGATTGATTAGAGAAAAGACAGTAAACATATCCAATCTTTTATAACTCAAGTCTTTATTCCATTAAAGACAATTCGGTCTGGTAGGCTTCTTGAGCGGACACTAAACCGAGTATGGATCGTATGCGTTTATTTATCTTACCAGCCGCTTCTGATATATAGTCAGAAGTAAAATGATGTAACGATTTACCTTTCGGTATAAACTCTCTTAAGAGTTTATTGAAATTCTCGTTAGACCCCCGTTCCCATGATGCGTAAGCATGACAAAAATAAATAGATAAATCATCATTTTCAAGCTCAGATACTTTCGCAAACTCAGATCCATTATCAAATGTAATTGTTTTAAACTGAT
>NZ_BAAACW010000100.1:0-2550 GCF_039521845.1 Alkalibacterium iburiense | reverse complement strand
TTTAGAGAAAACCACATGTGAGGAATGTAACAAGTAGTAAGTACTAGTTCTTTTTAATTTAATGCAACACTAGTGGAAGAAAGTATGCAGTATTTTTCAAGCACACGTATTTTAAACCGAGTACAAGCTCTTTATGATGTTGGACTTAGTTATTTAACACTAGGTCAATCAACGAGTTCTCTTTCTGGCGGTGAGCTTCAGCGTTTGAAATTGGCGAGTGAGCTGCAACACGAAGGGGAAATCTACTTGCTAGATGAACCTTCTCGGGGCCTTCACCCAGAAGATACTCAGCATTTATTGAAACTGTTCAATCGCCTTGTCGATAAAGGGAATACAGTCATTATGATTGAACACAATCTTGATTTCTTAGCCAACAGCGACTGGGTCATCGAACTGGGACCAGAGGGCGGCAAAAATGGGGGGCATATTATATACGAAGGTACACCTCAAGACATGCTAGAGGCTGAAACAGTTACAGCCAAATGGGTGAGAAAAGCGATTAAAGGAAATTACTCCGTTGACTAAGTTTGCAGCAATGACAGTGACTTGAATCGTTGGGGCTTATTCTATAACCCTGTTTCTAACCAAATAAAAACGACAAGTCCCCTTTTAACCAGGAAGACTTATCGTTTTAACTCTCTCTCTATTTAAAATTTTACTAATCTGAAGAGAGACAGGGTACTGATGATTGGTGCACTACTCACCAAGAAAGTAAAGGTCTTTGTCTATTGCGGAAACATCAGGACTGCTCATCTATTTTGGCTCGTTAATCGCAACTATCATCTTTGGTATCCTAATCGCAGCTAAAAAGGACAATAAAAAATAACCGCTCAACTTTGACGAGTTACGGTTATTTTTTATAACTATTAAACTAAGTCACCGTCTTTAACGGCTTGTACTAGAGTCCTGTTGAGGCAGGACTCTTTTTATTTCACCTTTATTATGCCACTATAGGTTATGAAAGTAAAGAGATGAACTTTGATTGTAATTAAAAAGAGGACCCCTTTTTCAAGAGTTCCTCTAGATAATAACATATTAACGTTTTGAGAATTGTGGAGATTTACGCGCTTTTTTAAGACCTGGTTTCATACGTTCCTTCATACGAGAGTCACGTGTTAATAACCCAGCTGCTTTTAATGGAGCACGGAAATCAGGGTCAACTGTTAATAGTGCGCGAGCGATTCCGTGACGAGCAGCACCTGCTTGTCCTGAAAATCCTCCGCCGTTTACGTTGACGCGGATGTCATAGCTGTCTACTGTATCAGTGATAGCTAATGGTTGTTTAACTACTAAGTGTAATTGGTCAAGGCTTAAATAGTCAGCCATGTCTTTACCGTTGAATGTGATTTTACCAGAACCTGGAGTCATAATAACACGAGCTGTTGAGTTTTTACGACGACCTGTTCCAAAATATTGTACTTGTGCCAATGGATTCCCTCCTTAAATCAAGTTTGTGATGTCTAGTGTTTCTGGCTGCTGTGCCTGGTTGTTATGCTCAGGTCCAGCGTATACGTGTAATTTCTTCACTTGTTTGCGTCCTAATGGGTTATGCGGAAGCATTCCTTTAACTGATAATTCAACCAGTTTTTCAGGTTTTTGAGCACGCAATGTACCAGCAGACACTTGTTTCAAACCGCCTGGATATCCAGAGTGGCGTGAGTAGATTTTGTCACTTGCTTTTTTACCTGTTAATTTTACTTCTCCAGCGTTTACTACGATTACATAGTCACCTGTGTCAACATGTGGTGTATACGTTGGTTTGTTTTTACCGCGTAGGATAGATGCAACGACTGTAGACAGACGACCTAGTGGCACATCTGTTGCGTCGATAACATACCATTTGCGTTCGATGTTTTGTTCATTCGCCATAAATGTTGTACGCACGATCTTAACCTCCAAATTTTTCGTTTCTTCGTTTCAAGAATCAATTTAAGTTTATAGTTGCTTCCGTTATCTTCTACTGTTCCGAATAAAAGAATACTGAAAGTCTCCAATGTTGTTTGTTCCAATAACAAGTTTCCGGGGCTTATCATGGTGGCAAACAATACCGTCTAATATAATACCGCGAATAAGGGTTAATGTCAACTGAAAAAGAAGTTTTTTCGAGTAAATTTAAACTAAATAATTTTGCCTCTGTTGTCAAATCAAATGCAACACTATTGCTATTCAAAAGACATACCCCATTAGACTTTCAGGTATAGGGTTTCCCCCATGGGGGAAATGTCGCTTTTCGATTCTTTTATAACTCAAGTCTTTATTCCATTAAAGACAATTCGGTCTGGTAGGCTTCTTGAGCGGACACTAAACCGAGTATGGATCGTATGCGTTTATTTATCTTACCAGCCGCTTCTGATATATAGTCAGAAGTAAAATGATGTAACAATTTACCTTTCGGTATAAACTCTCTTAAGAGTTTATTGAAATTCTCGTTAGACCCCCGTTCCCATGATGCGTAAGCATGACAAAAATAAATAGATAAGTCATCATTTTCAAGCTCAGATACTTTCGCAAACTCAGATCCATTATCAAATGTAATTGTTTTAAACTGAT
>NZ_BAAACW010000099.1:0-3517 GCF_039521845.1 Alkalibacterium iburiense | reverse complement strand
AGGCCGAGGCCGGTAAGAGAGGCTTACAGCCGCAGAGCAAACCACCAGTTCACACTGGTGGTTTTGATTTATAGGAAAAGAAAATACCGTGTGATATAATTATGAAAAGGAGATGAAGCGGATGTTAAAATTTAATGAGTTAACGATTGAAGATCAGCAAAGAAGATATAAATTTGTCATTAATACATTTTTCTTTTTAGTTTTTACTCTATCCTTTATTAGTAGGCTCCCAATGTTGTGGTTAGGTACGGTAGTCATTGCTTCAATAATCGTTGACCTGTACATATTTGGTTTTCAGAAAAAAGAGGATTACGGTCAGTCTTCATTATTAATAGATAGTTTGTTATTAATAGCTATCAATAGTCTAACGGGTCTTATTATAGTTCCATTTGTTCAGGAGTGGCTGAACACCCACACGTCTTTAAGAGAAATAAATATTAACGGCTATTCCGGACTCGTCCTTCTCGCCCTTATTTTTGGGATGTGGGAGCTTTTGCTCATCCTGCAAAATAAACTGTCTTCTCAGTCGCTCGACTGGAAACGAAAGAAAACGGGGCTCTTTAGTTCCACAAAAAAGAAATTTGAATAAAAACAAGCGGAGACCTCCTGGGAAGTCTCCGCTTGTTAACTAAATAGCTAGTAAAATGATGGTATAGGAAATGAGTCCTAACATAAAAGACGTCAGTCCATTGCCGCGGCATTCAGGCAATTCGTCTTTTATCGCATTAAGGATTAAGCCGCCAGCGACGAACGCTTCCATTAACCCCATTACAGTATGCGGGATGTTAATGTTGATACCTAAAAACCAACCAATCAATACGGCACCTGCCAGCAACTTCAAGCCGTACCGATCATACAAGTCTTGAAAATGATGTCTTAAAACCCAGTCATTAGTGACAAAATGTAGACCGATTGCTAGTAAATAGAAGAGAGCAGTAAAGGTCGTTTCAAATCGCTGATCGGAAAGTAAAACACCGATAATAAAATTATATAAAAAGTAAGCACCTATATGACCCCAAAAGACACCGTTTGATTGGATAGTTTTTGAAGCCAGTCTAAAACGAGTAGACTTTAAAGCCAGCTCTAAAAAATAAAAGACAACAATACCAGCCAAGACGGATCCATATATTAAATGAGAGGCATTGGTCGCATTGACATGAAAGGTTTCCATCACATCATGCTGATACGATTGTACAGTAGGAATTAAGTGGAAGAAAACATAAGCGAGTGAAATCCCACCGATAAATGATGTCAGTTGATTAGCTGACAGACGCTTGAAATCTAAGTATTTAGAACTTAAATGAATAAATGTGAAACCAATTGCGACTATGATATTAGCCACTGGCATGGTGATTCCTTCTTTCAAATGATTGTAGGTTCGGTTCTCGAACGAAATTTATTATAGTCCTATTCCTAAAGTTCGTCAAGTAGTTTTCATGAAAATTTCTGTAAATAAATAAGTGTTCAAAACACTGTCATATTAAGGTTTGAACAAACAAAATTAAAAATAATTTAAAAGTGAGGCACAATCTATGGAACATTATAAAGTGACTTTAGCTAAACATACGCATGTAGAAACAGACCGTCTGCTTTTAAGACCGGTCACATTGGCTGATGCTGAAGATATGTACGCATACGCATCTGACGAAGAAACGACTTATTACGTCTTTGAACGGCATAAAAGCTTGAATGAAACAGAAGAGTCCATTGTTACTTATTTCTTGGAAAGTCCTTTAGGCAAGTATGCGATTGAGTTGAAAGAAGAAAATAAAATGATAGGGACCATTGACTTAAGGAGAAAAAAAGAAACCAGTCGAGGCATCATCGGCTATACTTTAAATAAAAACTACCACGGGAAAGGGTATATGACCGAAGCTGGAAAAGCCATTATAAAATTAGGTTTTGAAGTACTGGGAATGGATTGTATTGCTGCTTTACATGATGAGCGAAATGTGGCTTCTGGAAAAGTAATGCAGAGACTGGGAATGCAAAAAGAAGGCGTTCTGAGACACGTGGAGAAATGGAAAAAAGGGGAGTACTTTAACGATGTGTATTATTCTATTTTAAAAGAAGAATACGAAGAGATAAAAAAAGAAAAGGGTTATTAATTGCTTACAGACCGCACTTATTTCATACTATAGGTAAGAACTTCTAAAGGAGGAAGAGGATGACCCAAACAAAACCGTTTCCGAAAGAAGAAGGATTAGAAAATGGACTGAAAGTCTTAAGAGAAGGCTATATGTATGCACCTAATCGATTAAAAGCCTACCAGTCAGATGCTTTTGAAACCCGACTGCTTGGAGATAAAGCAATAGTCATGGGGGGAGAAGAGGCCGCTCGCCTGTTTTACGATGAAGAAAAATTCAAGCGAAACGGAGCAGCTCCTGAACCCGCTATGGCAACCTTACTCGGTAAGGGAGGCGTTCAAACTTTAGATGACGAGGACCACCGTAATCGGAAAAAGTCGTTTATGGATTTGATGTCAAGAGAGCGCATTGAAGTATGGGCTAAGTTAGTCGAAAAATATTTACATGTGGCGGCTAAAGAGTGGTTAACAAAAGATTCGATTCATTTTTATGACGAGAGCAAGAAAGTACTCACGCGAGCCGTATGCGACTGGGCAGGAGTGCCTTTACCAGAAAAAGATGTCGATAAAAGAACCAAGCAACTGGTTGGGATGTTCGAATCACCCATGGCAGTTAGCCATAAACATGTAGAAGGTCGAATCAATCGAATGAATGGAGAAAGCTGGATTAAAGATTTAATTCAGCAAGTAAGAGAAGGAGAACTCAAACCGAAAGAAGAGACCGCCTTATACCAAATGTCTTGGCATAGAGAATTGGACGGTGAATTATTAGATCTCAAAACCGCTGCAGTAGAAGTCTTGAATATACTTCGTCCATCAGTAGCAATTGCCATTTACTTTACGTTTACAGCACTGTCTTTACATCAGTTTCCTGAAGTCAAAGCTAAACTAAATGGAGACAACCCGTATTATCTTCATATGTTCATACAGGAAATCAGACGGTATTACCCATTCTTTCCATTTAATGCGGCTATCACACGAAAAGACTTTGTGTGGCAGGATTACCAATTTGAAAAGGATACAATGGTCGTACTGGACTTTTACGGAACGAATCATGATTACCGCATTTGGGATAACCCAGATAAATTCGACCCGGAACGTTTTACAAACTGGCATACCAGCCCATCCGATGAAGTCCAGATGAAGTTAGTGGCTCAAGGTGGTGGGGACTATTATAAAGGTCACCGCTGTCCTGGCGAATGGAATACCATTCGAGCTATGGAAGTATTAACGGAATTCTTAACCAACAAAATCACCTACACCGTACCTGAACAAGACTTGGGTTACAGTATGGTACAGGTACCTACCGTACCAAAAAGTGGCATGATACTAGAGAACGTGGATTATATAGGATAAAGAGGTAGTGTAAAAAGTTTTATGAAAAAACAAGAAAAAAAGAGAAATACTTCCTCTGATTAACATAAGTGGGAG
>NZ_BAAACW010000098.1:0-681 GCF_039521845.1 Alkalibacterium iburiense | reverse complement strand
AAGAGCGGGCAAAATCGCACTGTTAACAAGGAAAAGTAGTAAACCGGTTAGGTTTTGACACCCTAACCATACTATTAATGAGCTTCAATATCCTGTTTTTATTGACTGGTATTGAATTTATATTAGTAGGGACTGCGCTAGTCGTTGTATCCGTTTTTTCTCTATTACTACTCATTTATATATTTCCTTATATCAGCAGGTATGAGAGTACGATTAAAGATAGTATAAAAACAACCTTTCAAATAGCTTTGCTGAATATAAAAAGTACGTTATCCATTCTAGTTTATTTTGTCGGCTTTATAATCTTATTCAATTTAACTGATTGGACCTTTTCTTTAGGATTATTATTACTCATAACTATTGGCTTTTCTTCAATTTCTTATTTAGTTTCATATATTCTAAGAGATGTGTTTAGCCAGTACGAATAGTTTTTGATGTTATTAAGAATTGTTTTGTCAGACGTGGGTTATAAAGTAATTGAACTGGCGGGTTAATGCATAAGGTGGATATACTGGATTGGTGATATTGCATTATAAGTATAAATAGACAATTTAGAAATCTTATCAATAGTGTGATAGTATTATTTAAATGATAATAATAGATTTTAGAGGTAGTGTAAAAAGTTTTATGAAAAAACAAGAAAAAAAGAGAAATACTTCCTCTGATTAACATAAGTGGGAG
>NZ_BAAACW010000097.1:0-2604 GCF_039521845.1 Alkalibacterium iburiense | reverse complement strand
TTCCACATGTGTATTTCTCGGGCTTTTATAGTTATTCTTTAAATTAGAGACTTTTGGGTAAATTCAAATATCACATACAAAGGTATTTTGCAAGAAAAAAATCCATAAGATTGCAGGAATTTTTTCCATACCTTTGCCGCACCATTTTATTTAGTTTTTGTGTTGCGATAATGCGTTCGTGAAGCGGTAACTTTTACCAGAAAACGAGAAAATATGAGCGTGATGAATTAAGCGATCAACTAAGGCACTCGTTAATCTGGAGTCCTGAAATACTTTATTCCATGAGCTGAATTCTAAATTGGTCGTCACAATCAAGCTGCGTTCCTCATAAAAATCAGAAATAAGGTGGAATAACAGCTCTGATCCTTCTTTATCTATTGGCAAGTAACCTAATTCATCCAAGATGAGACAATCGCTTTTTAAGATGCTCTTTCGTGTACGTGCAAGCGTCCCTCTTTGAGACGCTTTTTGTAATTTATCCACTAAATCTAAAACACGATAAAACTGTACATCTTTTCCCGCCATACATGCTTCGATGCCAAGAGCTGTGGCTAACGTTGTTTTCCCAGTGCCTGGTGAACCAACGAAAATCAAATTTTCACGATGATGAATAAAATCTAAGCTTATTAATTCCTCTTTAGTTAGAGACCCTGGAAATCCAATGGCATCATGCCATTCATATTGACCCAATCGTTTATGAGTGCGGAAACCCGCTTTGTGTATTAAACGATGAGCTTTAGCTCGTTCTCGTTCGTGCTGTTCGTATTTCAAAGACTCTAATATAAGAGGATAGAGAGCTTCTTTATCATGATTGTCTATGACGTAGTCATAAACATACGCTAACCTCATACGTTTGCACAATTCCTTTAACTCATCTTCCATTAGCTCACCGCCTTCGGAGAGAGTGAATCATAAAGCGTTAGGGAGAGGGAAGCTTCTGTTGGCTCTGATTCAAAATTGTTCAGTAGGAGAAACTCAAAATTCTCTTCAATCCGTAATAAGTCCTCTTCTTTAAGCAATTCAAGCAGTTGGTCGATGCGCCTTTTTCGTTCGACAAGAGTTGTTTCTAATACATAGCTTTTTATTTTTGATGGAAGTAGCTTCTTATATTTAGAATGATCAAGTGCCCTTGGTTTTTGTCGGTAAGTTTGAAATACATATAGCCAATCGACGGGTCGGGATTCACTAATATAAGGCCGATCTGCTTCATAGAGCAATTCACCACTTGGGCTCAGACAGCGGAATGAATCCCAGTATAACTGCACGGTTAACCTACGGTTACGACCTACTTTTGGGATATGAATAGACGCATTATCCAATCTGATTTCACCATATTTATTTGTTTTGTATTCTTCGTATCTAAAAACGGGGTAGGGTGTATCTGAAAGAGAACGCATATGTGCCCGGTCTTCTTCCCATAATTCACTGATTAATAGGTGTTCATGGTAGTGATTGCGATGACTGTCTTCTTCTAGTTGAGCATTTAACCATTTCTCAAATACAAGGTAGGAAACAAAGTCAGGTATACAGTCAAAAAAATTATAACGAATATAGCCTACTTTATTTTCAACAGCCCCTTTTTCATGACCAGAATACGGATTACAAGCAATGGGTTCAAAACGATAGTGAGCAGCGAAGCGTTCAAAGGCCTCAGTAAACACCGTTTCTTTGCCTTTCCCTCTTGGCTTAACAACGGCAGCTGCCAAATTATCAATACGAATCGTTTTAGGCACACTCTCCATCATCTCGAAGATCCTCTTTAATCCTTCTAAAAAGCATTCTGTATTTTCACGAGGAAGAGCAGCCGCAAATGCACGATTTGAATAGGGAGGGACGAGGACTAGTAATTTAATATCCTTTAACTTCCCATTTTCGCACACGCGGTAATTTCCAAAGTCTAGTTGGGCTTCACCCGGCGGGTGTTCCAATCGTTCATACACATTATTTTCTTTTGCCTCTTGCTTTGTATCCGCTATATACTGACAAACCAGTCTATAGCTACCAGTATACTGATATTCAGCTTCTAAGAGTTCAAAAATAGCTTTTCGTGTACGACGATCTTTTTTCTTTTCTTTACTGTCTTCAAATAGTAAGGCATCAATAATTTCTCCATATGTTTGATTATTAAACCCTTGGGTATACATCATTCCACGTTTGTCTACTTTCTTTTCTTTAGGCAACACATCTCCATCCGCATATTTTTTGACTGTACGGAAATCGTGTCCTGTCACTTTTGAAATTTCATTTAAAGAAAAGTCTTCTTCATTTCTTAATTTTTTGATATGATTGGTTTGGTCCATTGTGAGCATCCTTCCCACGCCTTTCTGAAGTTCTGGTTAAACTCCATTTTAGGCGATTAGTAGTGGTGCGCGCAATGGGCTTTTTATTATCCCAAGGTTATGGATTTATTCCTGCAATTAACTGTACTTTTATTTTGCCAGAAACATTAACGCATATACTTCTATATTAAATTAATATTGAAGCACTTAAAGTAGAAACAAAATTGACTTAACTACCCCTTTATATTAATTTAAATCACTAGTGTTGCATTAAAGTTTTAACTATTCCATGCCATAAAAAAATCCTTTATAATGGGGGTGGATG
>NZ_BAAACW010000096.1:0-26868 GCF_039521845.1 Alkalibacterium iburiense | reverse complement strand
CAGGCCGAGGCCGGTAAGAGAGGCTTACAGCCGCAGAGCAAACCACCAGTTCACACTGGTGGTTTTGATTTTATGTAAAAACTGCAGATTTACATAAAAAACAAAATAGTAGGAGGAAAAGATAATGATAAAAAGAATGAGTATAGTGGCTAGTATGATGACAGTAGGATTAGTAGTAGCAGGTTGTTCAGCAGATGAAGAAACTGGTCAAGCAAAAGAAGAATCGTATATTATAGGACTAGATGACACATTCGCTCCAATGGGATTTAGAAATGATGACGATGAATTAGTCGGCTTTGATATCGAATTAGCTGAAGCTGTAGCAGAAGACATAGGGGTTGAATTTACCTTCCAGCCGATTGACTGGGCAATGAAAGAAACCGAATTAAACGGTGGAAACATTGATATGATCTGGAATGGCTACACTATAACGGATGAGCGGGCAGAACAAGTGGCTTTCGGAACGGCTTATATGGAAAATAGTCAGCTCATTATTACACTTGAAGGAAATGGGATAGACACAAAAGAAGATTTAGCTGGAAAAAATGTAGCAGCTCAACAATCGTCTAGCGCAGTAGATGCAATTGAAAGTGATCCGTCTAACATTATAGAAGAATTTGCTAATGGAGAAGTCGTTCAGTATCCTTCTAATAATGAAGTGTTCAATGACTTAATTACTGGGCGAAGTGATGCCATTGTAGTGGATGAGACGCTGGGTCGTTTTTATATGAATCAAAATCCATCAGATGATTATAAAGTGTTAGAAGATAACTTTGGCGAAGAGGAATATGCTGTTGGCTTTAGAAAAGAAGATGACGATTTAAGAGAACGTGTTGATCAGTCATTAGAGAAGCTTATGAATGACGGCACATATGAAGATATTTATGACAATTGGTTTGACTAAACTTTAAAAGGAGTGAAGGATATGGTATTACAAGCCTTGCCATCCATTATCAGAGGGGCAGAAATAACATTAGAATTATTTAGCGTTGTTTTGGTGGTGTCTCTTCCATTAGGACTAGGGATTGCTGTTTTAAAGATAAATGCACCAAAATGGCTCGAATGGATGATTCAAGTCTATATTACAATTATGCGTGGAACGCCTTTGCTCCTGCAGTTGATGTTCGTGTTTTTCGGTTTACCCTACATGGGGATAACACTGGATCGGTTTCCTGCCGCTATTCTTGCCTTTATATTAAACTATGCAGCTTATTTTGCAGAGATATTTAGAGGTGGCATTCTTGGAGTCCCAGAGACACAGTTTGAAGCTTTAAAGGTTTTAAGAATAAACCACGTTAAAGGATACTATAAAGTCATACTGCCTCAAGTTTTAAAAACGACATGGCCTAGTATAGCCAATGAAATATTGGCTTTAGTCAAAGACACCTCGCTCATCTACATTTTGGGCCTAGGGGAAATCTTACGTGCCGGTCAAATAGCAGCCAATAGATACGCCTCGATGCTTCCTTTTATATTTGTAGGTGTCATTTATTTAATTATAACGGGTATTTTATCTACTATCTTGAATAAGATTGAAAAAAACTACCAGTTCTAAAGGAGAATGAAGATGCTTGAAATAAAGAATATTGGAAAGAGCCTTGGCGGACAACAGTTGATTAATGACTTTTCCTTATCTGTCAATAAAGGAGAAATAGTATCTATAGTTGGAGAATCTGGATCCGGAAAAACAACACTCATCCGTCTTTTAAATCAGTTGGAATTACCTGACGACGGGAGTATTCATTTAAATGATCGCCCACTGTATTCTGATGGAGAAATTAAAGGACAGTCTAACGAATCGATTGGATTGGTCTTTCAGGACTTCCAACTCTTTCCCAACCTAACCGTTATTGAAAATTGCACTTTAAGTCCGGTATTAAACAAAGAACTGTCAAAGGCTGAAGCAGAAAGCAAAGCAGAAGACATTCTATCTAAATTAAATATAGCTCATAAACAATCCGCCTATCCAAAAGAACTTTCAGGAGGACAAAAACAGCGGGTAGCCATAGCCAGAGCCTTAATGCTGGATCCTGATATATTGTGTTTAGATGAACCGACTTCTGCACTTGATTATGCGACAGCTAATCAATTTGGGAGTTTGTTATTATCATTACTGGAAGAAAACATAGGAATTATCATGATTACGCATGATACAACTTTTGCGAAAACGTACAGTACACGAATTATCTCTTCGGAACTATTTTTACCAAATTAATTCATCAATAAAGATTGACTAGAATTCAATGGTTTGGTATGATAGTAACGTTGTAAATGTGTCGCACCACAACTACAACCGCTCGTGTATAAGTTACAAGTGCTTTTAAGCCACTTATTACGGCGAGTCTAAGTGCAAAAGGATAAAACACGATGTTTTATTCAAATATTGAAGGAGGTGCAGCAAACATGTACGCAATTATTAAAACTGGTGGAAAACAATTCAAAGTAGAAGAAGGTCAAGAGATTTTCGTTGAAAAATTGAATGGTGAAGCTGGTGACACAGTTACTTTTGATGAAGTGTTGTTTGTTGGAGGAGACAATACCGTAGTAGGTAGTCCTTTCATCGACGGAGCTCTTGTTGAAGGTACGATCGAAAAACAAGGTCGCGCGAAAAAAGTTACGACTTATAAATACCGTCGTAGAAAAGATTCGCACACTAAAAAAGGTCATCGTCAGCCTTATACTAAAGTTTCCATTACATCTATTAAAACGAACTAATTAGACAAGGAAGACTGACAACAATGATTAGCATACAATTTACTCGAAAACAATCGACCATTGTATCTGTGGAACTTTCTGGACATGCTGATTCAGGACCTTATGGATATGATATTGTATGTGCTGCAGTCTCAGCATTGACTATTGGAACAGTTAATAGCTTAATAGCGTTAGCTGATATATCATTAGATATACAAGCCAACAATGAAGAAGGCGGCTTTTTAACGTTTAAGCTTCCTGAAAAATTAACAGAAAAACAAATGGAACAGGCTCAGCTACTTTTAGATAGTTTATATCTATCTCTATCCAGCACGGAAGAAGAGTATGGCGAGCATATGGCTATCACAAATATAAATAACCAGTAATGGAGGTGCACCGAACATGTTGAAAATGAATTTACAATTCTTCGCTACTAAAAAAGGAGGAGGATCTACTTCTAACGGACGTGATTCTCAATCTAAACGCTTAGGCGCTAAACGCGGAGACGGGCAAGTTGTAACTGGAGGATCTATTTTATTCCGTCAAAGAGGAACAAAAATTTATCCAGGTGAAAACGTTGGCCGAGGTGGAGATGACACCTTATTTGCTAAAATAGACGGTGTGGTACGTTTTGAACGTAAAGGTAAAAACAAAAAACAAGTGTCTGTTTATCCAGTAGCAAATTAAAGATAAATAAATATACAGGAATCATTAATCATAAAGATTGTGGTTCCTTTTTATTTTACTCTTATTGAGAGATAAAAGCTTGATACATAAGAAGGCCACTTATCCATTTATTTCATCGCTATTTTAGAAAGACAGCTGACTATAAGTAGATAGAAAGTTGTTATCTATTGTTATGCAAAGATAAATGAGTTAGAATAAATAGTGGAAAACCCTGTTATTTTCAATTAACTTTTTACCACTTAATTTTATAAACAACTAATAAAGTATGAAAGGGTCATATTTTGGATACTAAAAAAATAGAGCTTTTTTTTAATACTCTTAATGATTCAGCCAAACTCATTCAAGCTGATTTGGATTCAACCTATATAGAAGCGCTGATCGAGACGGGTGAGAACCTCATAGATGGCGGAAACGTACACGTTGAAGAGGGGAAGCCAAATCCTGGCACGGTTGACAAACTGAAAAACATTTACGCCGCTTTCGACCTATCAACTTTATCAATGAAAGAACGAAAGCAGGCAATTCAGTTCATTCTTATACAGGCGAGCAAAGAAGATAATTTACAGCCCAATCATCAGCCAACACCAGATGCGATTGGTGTATTATTATCTCATCTGATAGCTCTTTTCAAGGAGAGTCGTTCATCTATTCATCTAGCTGACTTCTCTGTGGGTACAGGGAATTTGCTGTATACCATTTATACAACATTATATGCAGAAAATAACCAAGTGAAGTTAACGGGTATTGATAATGATGATTTATTACTTTCATTAGCCTCTACCTTATCTGCCTTACTTGAGATACCAATTGAATTGATGTTGCAAGATGCTATACAATCTTTACTCGTTGATCCAGTGGATATACTGGTTTCTGATTTGCCAGTTGGCTACTACCCGAGGGAATTGAAACAAACAGATTATGAGACAGCTTTTAAAGAAGGATACTCCTACAGTCATTTTCTTTTGATTGAACAGGGGCTAAACTATTTAAAAGAGGGCGGATACAGCTTTTTCCTGCTTCCCACTCGTACATTTGAATCAGAAGAAGTAAAAGAATTGCTTTCATTTGTCCAAAAGGTGGGCCATGTACAGGCTGTGATTCATTTACCGACGGAATGGTTTAAGAATGAACAATCCAAGAAATCATTGTTTGTGGTTCAAAAGAAAGGCGAAGACAGCAAACAGGCTAAAGAAGTCCTTATAGCCAATGCGCCTGCTATAAATGACAAGGAAGCTTTTAATACGTTTATTGTAGATGTTAAAAATTGGAAAGAAGAACAAGGGTTTAACTAAAAAGAGGGAGAGATTGTTATGTCAAAGACAATTGCTATTAATGCAGGAAGTTCTAGTTTGAAATGGAAATTATATAACATGCCGCAAGAAGAAGTGTTAGCTTCTGGAATCGTCGAAAGAATTGGTTTAAATGATTCTATCTTTACCATCAAGTATGACGACGGGAAAAAATACGAAACGGTTGTAGATATTGACAATCATGAAATTGCTGTTGAAATGTTATTAAAACAATTAACAGAATTAAGCATTATTAAAGACTTTAATGAAATTACTGGAGTGGGACACCGAGTCGTTGCAGGTGGAGAAATCTTTGAAGATTCTGCCTTAGTAACAGATGAAGTGATTCAGCAAATTGAAGATTTATCAGAATTTGCACCTTTACACAATCCAGCCAATGCTACAGGAATTAAGGCTTTCCGTAAAATCTTACCAGATATTACAAGTGTAGCTGTTTTTGATACATCTTTCCATACCACGATGCCGAAAGTCAACTACCTGTATAGCTTGCCAATGGAGTATTATGAAAAACATAACGCTCGTAAATACGGAGCACACGGAACGAGTCATAAATATGTCTCTCAGAAAGCTGCGGATATGTTGGGCAAACCTGTTGAAGATTTGAAAATCATTACTTGCCATTTAGGTAACGGAGCCTCTATTACAGCTGTTGAGGGCGGAAAATCGGTTGATACATCAATGGGATTCACTCCATTAGCTGGTGTAACTATGGGGACTCGTACAGGAGACATCGATGCTTCCTTACTTCCTTTCTTGATGAGAAAAGAAGGTATTGAAACGATTGAAGAAATGATTTATATTCTAAATAACAAATCCGGACTTAAAGGTCTTTCTGGTATCTCAAGTGATATGAGAGACTTAGAAAATGCAGAAGAGACAAACGAGAGAGCTGCCATTGCTTTACGTATCTTTGAAGACCGTGTAAGAAAGTACATTGGATCTTACGTTGCTACAATGAATGGTGTAGATGCTATTGTCTTTACTGCAGGAATTGGTGAAAACGGCGTGGATACACGTAAAAATATCATCGATGGTCTTTCTTTCTTTGGTGTTGAATTGGACCAAGAGAAAAATAATGTTCGTGGAGAAGAGAGAGTTATTTCTTCAGATGACTCTAAAGTTAAAGTATTGCTTGTTCCAACGGACGAAGAAGTCATGATTGCTCGTGATGTTGAAAAGTTTAAACAAGCTTAAATCTATTTGTTTTAATCAAATAAGACCCGCTCTCCTCATAAAGAGGGGAGCGGGTCTTATACTATCTATTGCTCTGTATACTTATTATTTAAATCCGTTCTTATAATCATGACATCACAGTGAGCGTTTCGTATGACATATTCTGATACGGAACCTACGAAAATACGTTCCACAGCATTTAGACCTGTTGCCCCTAGCATAATTAAGTCAATTCCTTCTGCTTCAGGGATTTGTCGGGCAATCATTACCTTAGGGGAACCATATTCCAGGACGAGTTTGACATTGTCTAACCCTTCGTTTTTAGCGTAGGATTCGTATTCTTTCAGAGTGTTTTTGGCTTCAATTCGTGCGGTGTCTGCGATAGACCCATCGAAAGTGGAGAATGATTGATAGGCCCTAGTGTCAACAACGTGTGCCAATACTAAAACGGCATTGTTTCTTTTAGCTACCTCAACAGCTTTTTTAAAGGCTTTTTTTGCTTGTGAGGAACCATCTATGGCGACTAATATTTTCTCGTATTCTTGTAACATTATGCAGCACATCCTTTCTTCATCTTAGCTTCATTATACTAGAAAACAAAAATAAATGCATAAAAACACTTTCAAAATAAACGAAAGGATAGTTTATTTACAGTGAATGACTCAATTAAATCAAAAAAAGAGCTCAGACAGTATGTCTCAGCTCAATTTAATATCTAAGTATAAGAAATTCCGATGGTGCCGGTTAATGCCATGTTAGGTTGAACCCGCTAAAAGCAGGTGGGCTTCACAAAACAAATTTCTGACTTCCAAGTGATAAGGCATGTCATTCACTCGTTCATTAGAATCCCAATGTTTTAATAAAATGTTCGGTCAACACAGTGTATAGGCATCGCGCACACCTCAGAATTCTTATCCTTATAATAGCACAGAGGGGGCACCTAGTCAATACATAGGCTTACACCTATAAAAACTTGTTTATTTATTATTAAACTTTTGTGCTTGTTTTAATAAGGCCTGTTCAAATTTGGAGGTCGGAACAGGGTGATAATATTCTTTATTTTTTAAATTATCAGGTAAGTACTGCTGTTTTACCCAGTGGTTATCAAAGTTATGAGGGAACTGATAGCCCACGCCACTTCCTAATTCTTTTGCCCCTTTGTAGTGGGAATCCTTTAGATGATCGGGGACATCCCCGCTTTTTCCTTCTCTCACATCAGCTAGAGCCTTATCCACTGCTGATATTGCGCTGTTGGATTTGGGCGATAGACACATTTCAATAACCGCATTGGCTAAAGGGATTCTCGCTTCAGGCAATCCCATTTTTTCTGCAGCCTGCACAGCTGTTACGACACGGGCGACTCCAGCTGGATTAGCGAGCCCGATATCTTCATAAGCAGTAACCATTAAACGACGACATATAATGATTAACTCACCGGCTTCAATTAAGCGTGCTAAATAATGCAGAGCCGCATGGACATCGCTTCCCCGAATAGATTTTTGAAAGGCAGATATGGCATTATAGTGAGCATCCCCATCTTTATCATGGGTCAGAGCTTTTCTCTGCAAGCACTCTTCGGCTATCGCTAAGGTGATGTGTATATCCCCGTTATCGTCTGGTTCAGTTGATTTTACAGCTAGTTCCAACGCATTGAGCGCACTTCTTAAATCTCCATTGGTTACTCTTGAGAAATAATGGAGAACATCTTTTTCGATGATAACCGAAGTCTCCCCAAAGCCATTCTCTTTATCTTCCAAGGCACGATTTAAAGCCAAAGTAATTTGAGATTCTGTCAATGGTTTTAATTCGAAAATCTGAGATCGGCTTCTAATAGCCGGGTGGATGGAAATATAAGGATTCTCAGTAGTCGCACCAATTAAGACAATCCGTCCATTTTCCAAATGAGGCAATAAAAAATCTTGCTTAGGTTTGTCTAACCGATGGACCTCATCTAAAAGCAGGATAACTGACCCACTCATTTTAGCTTCTTCTACAACAATTTGTAAATCTTTTTTAGTATCTGTGGCTGCATTTAATTTTCTAAAAGCATATTTAGTTGAACCTGCAATCGCACTGGCAATACTTGTTTTACCTATACCAGGTGGCCCGTAAAGTATCATTGAAGAGAGTTGTTTTGCTTTGACCATTCTCCATATGATTTTGCCTTCTCCAACCAAATGCTCTTGCCCAACAATATGATCGATGGACTGAGGTCTCATTCGATAGGCTAGAGGTTTATTCAATGACATGCTCCTTTACTTTGTATTTGGTTGCTTACAAATCACCTTTTCATCTCTTTAATTATAGCACTATTTAATAGGTAATAAAATGATTATGAACAAAAGTTTGCTTTACTTCTCGTTTCTTTCTCTATGTTGATGGGTAACTTTATGATAAGATAATACTTGACATTAGTAAGTAAAATATAATGGATGAGGTAAGATGTAGATGAATGTAAAGAACTTTATAAAAGAAAATAATCTGGAACATGTTTTTTCAAAAGGTTCCTTTGGTATTGAAAAAGAAGGCTTGCGTACTAAGCTGGATGGAAAGTTAGCGTTGACGAAACACCCCAAGACAGTTGGCAGCCGTCAACACCATCCTTATATCCAAACGGATTTTAGCGAATCTCAATTAGAACTGGTGACACCTCCAACCTTGTCCCTTAAAGAACAACACAGGTGGTTAGTGGCCTTGCACGATGTGGCTCATAGAAATTTGCTAGAAGATGAGTTTATATGGCCTTTTAGTATGCCCAATATTCTCCCAGATGAAGATACCATACCTATTATTGATGTGGAAGATAAAAAAGAAATTCACTATAGGGAAAAGCTAGCTGAAAAGTATGGGAAAAGGAAACAAATGATTAGTGGTATCCACTTTAATTTTTCATTTGCTCCTGATTTTACAGAGAAGTTGTCACAATTAAACATAGACCATCGTGAAAAGTTGGACTTTCTATTTTTAAAACTATCCCGTAATTTCATACGCTATCAATGGTTGATCACTTATCTTTACGGGGCTTCTCCAGTCTGTCACCCTTCATTTGACAATGGAGAGAGTCAGGGTGTGTATACAAGAAGTATCCGAAACAGTCCAATCGGCTACCATAATACTTTTAGTGACCGTGTGTCTTATGCTTCTGTCCAATCATATGTTGAAGATATTGAAAGCTTTGTTAAAGAAGGGCAACTGATAGAGGAGAGAGAATATTATGGGTCTGCCCGATTGCGTGGAAAAGGAAAAGCAGCAAGAGGCTTATTAAATGAAGGAGTCAAATATGTCGAGTTCCGATCGTTTGATAACAACCCTTTTGACTCACTAGGATTTACAATTGAACAGTCTCAATTTGTTCATTTGTTCTTACTCACTATGCTTTGGATAGAACAAAACAGTACGGATGATGAGATGGACTTAGGCATGAAAAAAAATGAGCTAACAGCGGGTGAAAATCCTTTCGAACCCTCTCAGTTTAAAGAAGAAGGTCTCCTATTGCTCAATGAAATGATCGAAACCGCAAAAGAATTGGGACTGGATTCTTCTTATATAAGAAGTGTGGAAGAGGCCATAGCCGCTTTTGAAGAGCCGGAAAGAACATTAGCTGCTCAAGTCGTTAAGGCGGTTGAAAAAGAAGGTTCTTACATGGCTTTAGGAAGTAAATTAGGACAAGCCTACAAACAAGAATCTTATGAAAAGCCCTTTTTACTCAGAGGGTTTGAACAAATGGAAATGAGTACTCAACTCTTATTATTCGATGCGCTTCAACTAGGGATAGAAGTTGATGTCTTAGATGAACAAGATCAATTTCTCAAGCTGACTCATGACAAACAAGTCGAGTATGTGAAAAACGGAAATATGACCTCCAAGGATACCTATATATCCCACTGGATTATGGCAAATAAGACTGTAACCAAGAAAATATTAGCGGATGAAGGGTACACTATACCTGGAGGAGAAGAATTTGTTTCTATTGAAAATGCCCTAGATCATTACCCCCTTATTAAAGACAAAGCTATTGTCGTGAAGCCAAAATCAACAAACTATGGAATAGGCATTTCAATTTTTAAGAACCCTCCAAAAGAGGAAGGCTATAGAGAGGCTCTAGAAATTGCATTTAAAGAAGACAGTGAAGTTCTGGTTGAAGAATTCATAGAGGGCACTGAGTACCGCTTTTTTGTGGTTAATGGCCGAACAGAAGCTGTTTTGTTACGTGAGCCTGCGAATGTAGTGGGAGACGGTGAAAGAACTGTAGCTGAGTTAATAAAAGCTAAAAACACCCATCCGTATAGAGGGGAGAAGCATCGTGCTCCTTTAGAGAAAATACAGATGGGACAGATCGAATCATTAATGTTAAAAGAGCAGAATCGCACGTTTGAAAGTGTATTGGAAAAAGGCGAAAAAGTCTTTTTAAGAGAAAATTCTAATATCTCAACAGGTGGGGACTCTGTTGACGTCACAGACTCTATGCATGAAAGTTACAAGCGGATTGCTGAAGAAATGGCAGAAGTACTAGGAGTCAATGTCACGGGAATAGACTTAATCGTGCCGGATATGACAAAAGAGAGTACGCCGACAGAACCCGGCTATACAGTGATAGAAGCGAATTTTAATCCGGCTATGCATATGCATGCTTATGTCCATAAAGGAAAAGGTAGAAGACTAACTAGAAAAGTGTTAGATATGTTGTACCCGACTATTCAACTATCCTAAACTTTTCGAATGGAAGAAGGGATGAAAAATGGAAAACACACTTTATTTTGACCATGCTGCAACGACGCCGATGCATCCCGATGTGATTCAAGCAATGACTGTTGCAATGGAACAACACTATGGAAATGCCTCAAGTATTTATGAACTTGGAAGAGAAAGTAAAGGTCTCCTAGAGGAAGCTAGACTGGTTTTGGCTAAAAGCATAAATGCTCATCCTAAAGAAATCATATTTACTAGTGGAGGAACCGAAAGTGATAATATAGCAATCTTACAAACAGCCGAAAAGTTAAAAGAACAGGGCAAACACATTATCACGACATCAATTGAACATCCGGCTGTAAGAGAACCCCTGATGTATTTAGAGAGAAATGGATTTGACGTCACTTTTCTTCCCGTGAATAAAGATGGATGTGTTACGGTGGAACAAGTTAAAGAGGCAATAAGAGAAGACACGATTTTAGTTTCGATTATCTATGGTAACAATGAAATCGGATCGATTATGCCTATACAAGAAATAGGTGAAATGCTTGCTTCTCAAGAGAGAAAAATTGTTTTCCATACAGATGCTGTGCAAGCATACGGAACAGAAACAATTGACGTGAAAGACCAGCATATCGATCTGTTATCCGTTTCCTCACATAAGATTAACGGACCCAAAGGAATCGGGTTTATCTATATCAATCAGTCACTCGCTTTACCAGGGTTATTACGTGGTGGGGAACAGGAGAACAAAAAACGAGCAGGAACTGAAAATATACCTGCGATTGTTGGGTTCAAAAAAGCAGTTGAGATCCGCCAGGAAGAAAAAGAGAAGAATCGAACGCTATATTCTGAATTAAAGAAAAAGACCCTGCAGTCGTTAAATGACTACGGTATACCTTATGAAGTCAATGGCTCTATAGATAATAGCCTTCCCCATATTTTAAGCTTGCGTTTTCCAGGTGTACCGGCTGATAAATTGCTCATTCATTTAGATTTAGCTCATATTGCGGTCTCAATAGGTTCAGCTTGTTCAGCCGGAAATGTTGATCCTAGCTTAGTACTCACCGCTCTGTATGACGAGAATCACCCGGCTATTACAGAAACCATTCGTGTAAGCTTTGGAATGAACAATCATACGGAACAAATAGAAGAACTTGTCAAAAATATTAAAAAGGCAGTTGCTTTTCTGTCTCAAAATTAGAATAATAGAGTAAAGAGAGAAGAAAGGAAGAGCGCAATTGTCAAATAAAAATAATGCTTCGTTACCCGGAAGCTCTGATTTATATGTTATTAACGAACAGGCTAAGCGTTACACATTAAGGGATAATGGATTTACCGAGACAAAGAATGGGACCTTTATTTATGAACGCTCCCTTGGAACCACAGTGATGGATAAGAAAGCTCCTAAACTGAAAGTAACTGTCTCAAAAGATTTTTCTGAATTAAAATTATCTTCAGTATCTGCAAATGGGCTAAAGAAAATCGATTTATATAAAGGGTCTCAATTTGAAAAAGAAAGAGAATTAGCTGAACACATACTAAAAACGTTTGTAGAAGAAAATGTTTTAGACAAAGCCTAAATGGAGTGAAAAGGACACGGTTTAGGGGAACACCCTAGCACGTGTCCTTTTTTTGAAATATTCCTGATAGACTTGACTTCTTATTTTTTGTAAGTATAATAAAACAAGCTGTAACCTAACGAACCTTCAATTCGTATAGAACAGAAATCTAAACAGAAATGATGGTGAATAATACTATGTCAGACAAAAAAACACGAGTAGTGGTTGGTATGAGTGGAGGCGTCGACTCTTCTGTAACAGCCCTGCTATTAAAAGAACAAGGCTATGATGTTGTTGGTGTCTTTATGAAAAACTGGGATGATACAGATGAAAATGGTGTGTGTACAGCCACAGAGGATTATAAAGATGTCGCACTTGTAGCTAACAAAATAGGCATTCCCTATTATTCAATAAACTTCGAAAAAGAGTATTGGAACAAAGTGTTCTCTTACTTTTTAGAGGAGTATGAAAATGGACGGACGCCTAACCCGGATGTCATGTGTAATAAAGAAATCAAATTCAAAGCCTTTTTAGACTATGCTCTAAGTCTGGGTGCAGAATATGTGGCTACAGGTCATTACGCGCGAGTCAGAAGAGATGAAGATGGAACGGCTCATCTCTTAAAGGGATTAGATGGGAATAAAGACCAAACGTATTTCTTAAATCAATTATCTCAGGATCAATTGGCAAAAGTCCTTTTCCCTTTAGGTGAGATGGACAAAAAAGAAGTTCGAAAGATTGCTGAAGAAGCTGGTTTAGCCACGGCGAATAAAAAAGACTCAACGGGTATCTGCTTTATCGGAGAAAAAGATTTCAAATCCTTCTTAATGAGTTATCTTCCAGCTCAACCTGGAGATATGGTGACGACAGACGGAGAGGTCATGAATACTCATGATGGTTTAATGTATTATACCATTGGCCAAAGAAAAGGCTTGGGAATTGGCGGTACGGGTGAATCAAATGATCCGTGGTTTGTCATTGGAAAAGACTTAGAAAAAAATGAGCTGATTGTTGGACAAGGCTACCATCATCCTAATCTTTATGCGACTCACTTAAAAGCAAGTGATTTTTCTTTTACTACTAGTGAGGAAAGACCAGAAACATTCAAGTGCAGAGCTAAATTCAGATACAGACAATCGGATGTAGGCGTTACGGTCCATTTAAATAAAGAAGATAGTACGGCTATCGTTGAGTTTGATGAGCCAGCTCGTGCCATTACACCAGGACAAGCTATCGTATTATACGATGGAGAAGAGTGTATTGGTGGAGGGACCATTGATGTCGCTTATAAAGAAACCAATCAATTACAATATGTTTAATTCAAGCAGACAGTTGCGCCATTCTTTATAAGCGCAGCTGTCTTTTTTTACATAATCAGTTACAAAAAAGTGACCCATCAGTTGAGACTATTTATATCTCCCATACTGTTGTATACTTAATAGACAATATTAGTGTTAGTTTGAGGTGAAACACATGTATTTTTTTGAACACCATGGCATGGAAGAAAAAGAGTTTTTTAAATACAGCAGCTTGGACAATATATCTTTCCCGTTGCATTTCCATAGAGCCTTTGAAATCATTTGTGTAGAAAAAGGGAAAATGGTTATAACTATTGAAGATGAAGAGTATGAGTTAAGTGAGAATGAAGCCGTCATCGTTTTTCCAAACCAACTCCATAAACTTCACACAGAGTCCGAATCGACGAGTAAGGTCATTATCTTCTCACCTGAATTGATTGGGCATTTTTATACTGCATACAAAGGGGTTGTCCCTGAGAATAACAAACTATACCTGCATACCGTTCCTCATGAGAGTCAAGTGGATGCTTTATATGCTCAAAAAAGCTTTCTTTATTCTATTTGTGATCTTCTTATTAAGCACACCGCCTTTACGCCAGTGACTGTATCCTCTAAAAGAAAAATCATACAAAATATGCTTTTATTTATAGATGAAAATTACCATAAAGAATGTACATTAAAAGATGTTGCTCAAGCGATTCAGTATGATTATGCGTATCTTTCAAAATTGTTTTATCACTATACTAATTTGACGTTTACCAATTATGTTAACAGGTATCGTATCACACAAGCCGCCTATTTACTGGAGAGTACGGAGGATACAATCAGTGAAATAGCTATGAAATGTGGATATAAAACATTACGCACGTTTAATAGAAATTTTAAAGAATATAAAAAAGTATCCCCATCTTTTTATAGAGAAAAAATAAATACCCATTAAATTGTCCTGGTGAAAGTAACTATTATTAGATAAACTGATAGAGATAAGGAGGATTCCCAGTGCAGGAAGAGTTATTTCAGAATGAAACGATAGAAGAACAATATATATCAGGCGAAGTCTTATCTATCTATTTTTCTAATCCATCTAATTTTTATAAAGTTATGTTAGTCCAAATAGAAGATACAAACACGAGCGTGACAGAAAGCCAAACGGTTGTGACAGGTAATTTTGGTCAAATACAAGAAGGGGATCATTATCAGTTTTTTGGTAAATGGACGGATCACCCTAAATATGGACTGCAATTTCAGGCACACAAGTACATGAAGGAAAAACCATCAAGCAAAGAAGCAGTGATAACCTATCTTTCAAGCCCTCGTTTTAAAGGAATAGGGAAAAAGACAGCAGAGCTGATTGTCGATACTTTAGGAACAGATTGTATAGACAAAATATTAGAAGATGAAACTGTATTAGACCAAGTGCCTCAGTTAAATAAAATAAAAAAAGAAACGTTGCTGTCTGTTATTGAAAAAGAACAAGGGATGCAGAAAATTATTATTGCTTTAAATAATTTTGGATTGTCGAATCGGCTGGCTTACAAAGTGTACCAGCGATTTGAAGGAAAAGCTTTAATTACTATTCAGGAAAATCCTTATGTTCTTATTGAAGAAATAGACGGAATTGGGTTCAATCGAGCAGACTCCATTGCAGAAGAGATGGGGATAGAAGGAGACTCACCTGAACGCATCAAAGCGGGTATTGCATATACTCTGAACGAACAGACCATGAAAGCTGGGGATACCTATGTAAAAGCAGACTTTTTAGTAAAAGAAAGTATTAAAGTACTGGAAAAAAGTCGGCCATTTATCATTGCTCCAGACTTAATAGCTGAAAGTGTGATCTCACTCGTCCAAGAACAAACCATCATTCAAGAAGAAGGCCGTTTTTATGTGCCTTCTCTTTATGCATCTGAGTGGGGGATTGCTACGGCTATCGACCGATTGCAGAAGGACAGTAAAGAAAGTAAAGTCAAGCCAAGTGTGATTGATAAAAAAATCAAAGCTTTTGAAAAAGATAGTGGCTTGACATTTGGACAGTCTCAAAAAGAAGCCATTAAGGAAGCTCTATTGTCTCCCTTCTTTATTTTGACAGGTGGACCTGGGACTGGTAAAACCACGGTATTAGACGTGATAGTCTCCATCTTTGCTGATTTGGAAGAAATAGAGTTGGATCCATCTGAATACGTTAATGAGCCCTTTCCTATTTTACTGGCTGCTCCAACTGGAAGAGCAGCTAAACGAATGAAAGAAATGACAGGCCTGCCTGCGTCCACGATACATCGTCTCTTAGGGTTGACCGGATCGGATGACGATGAACTACAAGAAACCGAACGCACGCTAAAAGGCTCCTTATTGATTATTGATGAAATGTCTATGGTAGACACATGGTTAGCCTATCAGTTACTCAAAGCTGTCCCTGCAGGTATGAAAGTCATTATGGTTGGAGACAGGGATCAACTCCCTTCAGTTGGCCCCGGACAAGTGTTAAGAGATTTACTAGAAGGAGAGTGTATTCCAAGTAAAGAGCTAACAGAGATTTACCGTCAAGGAGATGACTCTTCAATTATTCAGTTAGCTCATGAAATGAAACAAGGCACTCTTTCAACCGATTTTACGCAAAAGAAGGCAGATAGAAACTTCTTCCCGTGCCGAACAAACCAAGTCCAAGAAGTGGTTTCGCTGCTTGTCTCCAAAGCGATAGAAAAAGGGTTCACAGCTCAAGACATCCAAGTCCTGGCTCCCATGTATAAAGGCCCAGCAGGGATTGATAATTTAAATCACCTATTGCAGGAGTTATTTAATCCTAAAGAGGCAGGGAAGAAAGAAGTCAAAGCATTCGATACAGTATTTAGAATAGGAGATAAGGTGCTGCAATTAGTGAATGACCCGGAAAGAAATGTATTTAACGGTGATATGGGTATAATTACAGGGATTGTGTCACCCAAAGAATCTAGTGCAAACGTAGAAGAACTGGTAGTGGATTTTGATGGAATTGAAGTCAATTACTTAAGGAATGAGTGGAACAAGATTACTCTTTCTTATTGCTGTTCTATCCATAAGTCACAAGGTAGTGAATATGATATGGTGATACTGCCGTTGGTATTTGGTTATGGACGGATGCTGAAAAAGGATATTGTGTATACGGCTATTACACGTGCTAGTAAAACACTGCTATTATGTGGTGAAATAGCTGCCTTTGAAAAAAGCATTTCAGAGAATACGACGTTAAGGCAGACTTCTTTGAATGAAAGATTATGGACATTAGTAGAAGATGAACAAGGGTTCAAGAGTGAAGAAAGCACAGAAAAAACTAAGCAAGAAATCAAACCTCCTAAAAACAGATTTGTATTAACACCTGCAGATGTTATGGAAGAAACCATCTCCCCGATGATTGGAATGGATGGCATTCAACCGTAAAAAAACCCCCCTACTCAAGTCAGTTTCTTTCTTGACCTGATGAAAGGGGGATTTGCTTTACTAAAGCCAGAATTTTTTCTTTCTTGTTTGTATAGACATGTTGTAGGCTGCTTCATCAATCAGTTCACCGTCTCTTTGACCGTGCTGTGGTGTATGGAGAGTGAGGTGCCAAGAGGACGCTCTAAAGGAATGAACTTTTTCGTGAGATAAATGGCTTTCGTTAACGAGAACTTTAACAATTAGCTTAAGCAGTCCGATAAAGTTGACTTTCTTTAGTACAATGACATCAATGATTTCGTCTGTTGCAAGTGCTAGAGGATGGATAGGAATCCCCCCTGCAAAGTTTTTATGATTAGCAAACACAATAAGTAGCGTATCATCAAAGTGTTCGTTCGAATCAAATGACTTTATAGTAAGAGGGAATGGTTTCTGTTCAAAGTAAGCAGATAATACAGTGAGCAAGTAAGAAACTTTTCCAATGGTTTCTTTATTCTTGTTTTTTCCAAGTTTGTAAATAACTTTCCCGTCTAAACCAAATCCAATACTGTTGACGGCTACAATGGGCTCTTCTTTTACATTAGATGTAAGGATGTCCAATTGTGTCGGTTCTTTCACCGAAAGAATACGTTTAATGTTGGCTTCTATGTTTTTAGATAGCTTTCTAGCTCTAGCAAAATCATTCCCAGATCCCGTGGGAATATAAGCAATCGGAACGTCTTTTTGAGCACTAATTGAACCTGCAACAACTTCATTTAGCGTGCCGTCTCCACCGACTGCTATAATAAGCGTTTTTTCATCACTCAATTCCGTAAATTCCCGAGCCAACTCCATTGCGTGCTTTTTGTATTCTGTCTTATAAACATCGTAACTTATAGTATAGTCTTTCATAATTCTATGTAATTGTCTTGTGAATTTTTTTCCCTTTCGAGAATGTTCATTCACAATAAAAATTAATTTTTGTAATGTCATCATACCCACCAATTTCATTATTATAATACTCAGTCAGATTAGCCTCACACTTTTTTATGACTGGCAGTAAAACGAAGAAAGCCATCAGTGACAGGGTAAAAGAAAGCTTGACCTGTCATTCGATTATAACACAGTGAATTTTTCGTTTATACTCTCTAGTATACTTTAATAATTTAGAAATAAAAGAAAGAATTCATACAAGTTGAAATTTAAAAGTTCAATGAAACACCCTTGTTTTTTACAAGGAAAGAATGATAAACTTGTCAGGTTGCATAGGATAAAATTGAGAAGATTTTAAAGATAAAATTACAAGGAGGATTTAAATGTTAAGAGTAGCAAAAAAGTATACGCTGAATGCAATGGATTATGTCTATATTGTAGTAGGGACATTTTTAACAGCTGTGGCGTTTCAAATCTATCTATTGCCAAACAATATCGTTTCTGGGGGTATTACAGGACTGTCTATTGTGACATACTCATGGTTTGGATGGGATCCGGCCTTAGTTCAGTATGCTATTAATATCCCTCTCTTGGTCCTTTGCTTTATCCTCTTAGGAAAAGCCGCTGGATATAAAACGATATTAGGTAGTTTATTACTGCCGTTCTTTTTACTATTCATCGACAACTGGCAACCCGTAACGCTTGATCCGTTACTGGCAGCGATATTTGGCGGGGCATTAACAGGAATTGGTATTGGGATTGTCTTTAGAGCAAAAGCTTCAACAGGCGGGACCAGCATCATTATTCAGATTATTTACCAGTATTTAAATGTCAAGCTGGGACTGGGAACAGTGTTAGTGGATGGAGCGATTATCATGATTGCCTTACTCGTATTTGATGCGGAGACAGTAATGTTTTCCATTATTGCTTTATTTATTATTTCCAGAACCATTGACCTCGTGCAGTTAGGATTTAATCGCAATAAAAATGTCTTCATCATATCAGATACACCACAAGATATTCGAGAAGAAATTCTTCATACGATGCAAAGAGGTGTAACCAATCTAGGAATCCGTGGGGGTTACGGCAATACGAATAAAGAAATGCTCATGGTTGTTATTCAAGAAAGAGAATTCACACTCTTAAAAGAAACCGTCATAAAAGCGGATGATGATGCTTTTGTTGTAGCCATGCCTGCTAGTGAAGTATTAGGAAGAGGGTTTTCTCTAGAGCGTACCTTTTTATCCAGTGAAACAGACTGGACTGATGAAGCCTGAGATGCAGGTGTTGACTAAGAGTGGGAGTTACGCTATAATTTTATAAGCTTAAAGGATATGCTAAAAGTAGAACTATTTTTCAGAGAGATATTTGTATGGTGCGAGAATATCACTAGTCATTTTTAGTGCTCCCTTTTATATTGCATAAGAAATTATGCCGCTGCTTAGCGTTAACAAGACTGAAGAGGTAATGACTGACCGAATAAGTTATTGCAAACAAGGTGGTACCGCGTACTCACGTCCTTGTATGTAATGATTTATTCGGTTTTTTTGATTTAAAAATAAAGAATAAGGATGAGTAAAATGAAAAGTTTAAGCAGTTCAGAATTAAGACAACTCTTTTTAGATTTCTTTGAGGAAAAAGGACATAAAATTGAAAAAAGTGTGTCATTAATTCCAGTCGATGATCCGACTTTATTATGGGTCAACTCTGGAGTAGCAACTATGAAAAAATATTTTGACGGGACAGTTAAGCCAGATAACCCTAAAATAGCAGGTTCACAGAAAAGTATCCGAACAAATGATATTGAAAATGTTGGGGTGACAGCAAGGCACCATACATTATTTGAAATGTTAGGTAATTTTTCCATTGGTGATTACTTTAAAGAAGAAGCGATTGTATGGGCATGGGAATTCTTGACGAGTTCCAAATGGTTGGATTTAGATGAAGAAAAGTTATTTGTCACTGTTTACCCGGATGATGAGGAAGCATACACGATATGGAGAGAAAAAGTAGGCTTGCCAGAGAATCATATTATCAGAGAAGAAGGGAATTTTTGGGATATCGGTGAAGGCCCTTGTGGACCGAATACGGAAATTTTCTATGACAGAGGAGAAAGTTTCAACGACTTGCCAGAAGATCATGAGGAAAACTATCCTGGTGGAGAAAATGAACGCTGGCTAGAGATCTGGAACCTTGTATTTTCTCAATATAATCATAAACCCGATCATACGTATGATCCTCTTCCTAACAAAAATATTGATACCGGTATGGGATTGGAAAGAATGCTCTCTGTTCTCCAAGATGCTCCCACTAACTTTGAAACCGACTTGTTTTTACCTATTATTAATGAGATTGAGAAAATTAGTGGAGTCTCATATGATAAAAATGAAGAGACGAAAGTGAGTTTTAAAGTCATTGCGGACCATATTCGTGCTCTTACATTTGCTATTGGAGATGGGGCTCTTCCATCAAATGAAGGAAGAGGCTATGTGTTGCGTCGCTTGCTTAGAAGAAGCGTCATGCACGGAAGAAAGTTAGGAATGAGTAAACCATTCCTATCATCCTTAGTGTCTGTAGTGGCCGATATTATGAAAGCTCATTACCCAGAAGTAGAAGAAGATAAAGACTTTATTGAAACAGTCATTTTAAATGAAGAAGAACGATTCTTGGAGACATTAGCTGATGGGTTGGAGCGTGTAAAAGAAATTGTCAAATCTCAGAAAGAGAACCAAACAACTATGATTTCTGGAAAAGATGTTTTTCAGCTGTACGATACCTATGGCTTCCCAGTTGAATTAACGGAAGAAGTGGTTAAAGAAGAAGCGATGGAAATAGATATTGAAGAATTTGAAAGGGAAATGGAGAAACAAAGAGAAAGAGCACGTTCAGCTAGACAGACAGAAGGTTCAATGGCTGTTCAGTCTTCTTTGTTAAATAATATTAATTTAGCAAGTGATTTTATTGGCTATGAGAATGATTCTTCTATCAGCACAGTGACCAAGATTATAGATGAAGAATCCTTCGTGACTTCAGCAACTTCAGGAAAAACCGTCAAACTTATCTTTGATAAGACTCCTTTTTATGCCGAAAAAGGAGGACAGGCGAGTGATGCAGGGTATATCGTTGATCAAGAGAATGAGGTAATAGGTCGAATTCTTTCAGTGAAAGCTGGACCAGAAGGTCAACCTATTCACGAAACAGAATTAACGGGTCCAATCTCTGAAGGAGAAGAATACGAGTTACGATTAGATGAAAAGCGCAGACGGTTGATTGAGCGTAATCATACGGCAACCCACTTATTGCATCAAGCGCTAAAAGATGTACTAGGAGAGCATGCCAATCAAGCGGGTTCACTAGTGGAAGCTGATCATTTAAGGTTTGACTTCACGCACTATGGCCAAGTGACAGAAGATGAAATCAAAAAAATGGAAATGATCGTTAACGAAAAAATAATGGAGAATTATGCTGTTGAAACATTAGAAACATCGATTGACAAAGCGAAAGAGCTAGGAGCTATGGCTTTATTTGGCGAGAAATACGGTGAAAATGTGAGAGTGGTTATGATAAATGACTATTCCAAAGAGTTGTGTGGGGGAACGCATGTAAAAAATACAGCAGAAATAGGCCTGTTTAAAATAGTATCTGAAGCTGGAATCGGTGCTGGAACCAGACGTATAACGGCTTTAACGAGTGAAGGAGCTTTCTTATGGATGGAGAAGCAGTTAAACACGTTAAATAAAGCCTCAAATCTATTAAAGGTTCAATCAAGCAGTGAAGTACCTACACGAATAGAATCGTTGCAGTCTGAACTAAAAGAGGCAAATAAAGCGAATGAGTCTCTCCATTCTAAATTAGCTAATGCTCAAGCAGATCAAATCTTTACTAAGGTTGAAACAGTCCAAGATATCCGGTTCATCTCCGAAGAAATTAAAGCAAAAGATATGAATCAACTAAGACAATTATCGGATAAATGGAAACAAAACGATTTTTCTGATATATTAGTCCTTGGATTAAGAGATGAGAAGAAAGTGAATTTACTTGTCTCATTAAACGAAAAAGCTATGAATCAAGGATTAAAAGCAGGAGATTTGATTAAAGCCATCACACCTCACGTAAATGGAGGAGGCGGAGGACGTCCTGATTTCGCCCAAGCAGGAGGAAAAAAACCAGAAGGATTACCGAACGCTCTAAATGCTGTAGGTGAATGGATAAAAATGAATATTTAATCAATAAAGTCACAGAAATGTAATAAAAGAACGAATAAAAAGAGTCGTATTCTCGGTTTACATTGTACTTTCAAACGTTTTCTAGTAAAATATAGACAGCTGGGAAAAGAGAGAACGTCTTAACCCAATATCGGATAAGAAAGTATGGAGGGACGTACCAATGAGTTCAAATGATCATACAGTTCGCTTTACAGTGGATAATGAAGACGAACATAATGTCGAAGAGACATTAAAGAGAGTGTATAAAGCATTAGAGGAAAAAGGCTATAACCCAATTAATCAAATAGTAGGGTATCTATTATCTGGAGACCCTGCGTATATCCCTAGACATAATGATGCTAGAAATTTAATCAGACGTCACGAACGAGACGAAGTACTTGAAGAACTAGTGAATCATTATCTAAAGAACGAGAAATAATATGCGAGTAATGGGGTTAGATGTCGGTTCTAAAACAGTAGGAGTGGCTGTCAGTGATGCCTTTGGTTGGACGGCACAAGGGATTGAAACTGTTTCTATTAACGAATCGAATGAAGATTTTGGATTCAATCGCATTAAAGAATTGGTAGAAGAATATGAAGTCAGTCGCTTTGTAGTCGGTTTACCTAAAAATATGGATGGAACAATCGGTGAAAGAGCAGAGTTGTCAATGTCTTATGGAAAAAAGCTGGAAGAACTATTTTCTATGCCAGTTATTTACCAAGATGAACGATTGACTACCATGCAGGTAAACAGAATGCTGATTGAAGAAGGCAACACTTCCAGAAAAAAACGCAAGCAAGTAGTAGATAAGTTAGCAGCTGTCATTATATTGCAAAATTATTTAGATAGACAGGCCCATTTGAAGGAGGAATAATATGAGCAATGATAAACACAATCACGATCATGACCATGATCATGATCATTCTCACGACCACGATCACGAGTATATAACTTTGGTTGATGAAGAAGGTAACGAAGATTTATACGAAATTCTATTTACATTCGATTCAGAAGATTTCGACAAATCTTATGTCCTAGTTTTCCCAGCAGGTTCCAGTGAAGGGGAAGAAGTGGAGTTGTCTGCTTTTTCTTATACAGAAGCAGACGGTGGCTTAGAAGGGACATTAAGTCCTATTGAAACGGATGAAGAATGGGAAATGATCGAAGAAGTACTCAACACTTTCATTAGTGACGAAGAAACAGACTAATTAAAAAAAGAAGATGGATAAGTTCCATCTTCTTTTTTTGCTTATATGCAGATGATTAAAGCAGAGAGAAATCAGTACTTATGAATATTGTCTTTCCACTCATAGCCAATTTGTGTATAATGATTAGAGATAACTATCACAGTCAAAAAGGATGGACAGTTTATGCCCGATAAGAAATCGACTCATACAGTAAGGAAAATTGTATTGAGTATAGTTTCTATTTTAATTATTTTGCTAATAGTATTAATCTTTTCCGGTTACCATTATTATACATCTTCTTTAGAAGCATTAAACCCGGAGAGTAACGAGGAAATTCCTATTGAAATCCCTATAGGATCTTCTCGAACCGATATTGCACGTATATTGGAAGAAAATGGTGTCATTCAGAGTGCTTTTGTGTTTAATTATCATTTAAGGTTTACTGGAGAAGAAGGATTTCAAGCGGGGTACTATTTTTTCTCCCCATCTATGTCTACCGATGATATTGTTAGACAGCTTCAGGATGGTGGTATACCGATTGCAGAAGAGTCAAGTGGAAGAGTGACAATCCCAGAAGGCTATACCATTGAACAAGTCGCTATAGCTATTGATAATCAAACAAGTTACACAGTTGATGAATTCTTTGAATTAGTAGAAGATGACGCATTTCTTCAAGAAAAAGTGAATGAGTTTCCTGAGCTTTTAACAGACGCAATGGAAGTAAGAGAAGATACCCTATATACCCTGGAAGGTTATTTATACCCAGCGACATATGAATTCTTCGAAGAGACCTCATTAGAAGAAATTGTGACTCAGATGATTGCTCGGATGGATCAAGCGCTCCAGGAGTATTATGGTGAAATAGCCGAAAGTGATATGACGGTTCATGAAATTCTAACAATGGCTTCGTTTATTGAAAGAGAAGGAATCACATATGAAGATCGGGAGTTGATATCTGGTGTGTTTTATAACCGATTAGCTATCGATATGCCTCTTCAAACAGATGTCAGTGTCACCTACGCTTTAGGAGAGCACCAAGAACGGATTACCTACGATGATTTAGAAGTCGATTCAGCTTACAACTTATATACTCATCGCGGTTTAGGGCCTGGTCCCGTCAACAATCCCGACGAAAATTCAATTCGTGCCAGCATGTATCCTGCTGAAACAGATTATATGTATTTCTTGGCTGACTTATCCACGAGAGAAATCTATTTCTCTGAAACATATGAACAGCATTTAGAATACCAAAATGAATATTTAAGATAAGCAATTGAGCATTGGATCTATCCAGGATCCAGTGCTTTTCTTAAGAAGTCTGACAACCACGCAGGAAATAGAAAGGAATGGCTTTATGAAAAAGGAAGACAAACCGATTGTTATAGGTGTAACTGGAGGATCTGGAAGCGGGAAGACGAGTGTTAGCCAAGCTATATTTAATTATTTTCCTGGCAAGTCTATTATGATGCTCGAGCAAGACTCTTATTATAAAAATCAAGATCACCTCAGTTTTGAAGAACGACTGAAAACGAATTATGATCATCCCTTTGCTTTCGATACGGATTTATTAATCACACATCTGAAAGACCTGTTAAATAATAAAAGTATACAAAAGCCTGTTTATGATTACACTAAGCATACGAGAAGCAGTGAAACCATTTTACAAGAGCCGAAGCAAGTGATTATACTGGAAGGCATACTTATATTAGAAGATTCTCGCCTAAGAGATCTGATGGACATTAAGGTCTATGTTGATACAGATGATGATATTCGTATCATTAGAAGGATTAAACGCGATATTGAAGAAAGAGGTCGAACGTTAAGTAATGTAATCGATCAGTACCTTTCTGTAGTCAAACCGATGCATACTCAATTTATTGAACCGACAAAAAAATATGCGGATATTATTATACCTGAGGGTGGACAAAACCAAGTAGCCATTGATTTAATGACTACCAAAATCAACACAATATTTGAACAACGTTCCTTGTAATGAGGGGCGTTTTTATTTAGAAAAACGCTTTACATATCTATATGTTCATGGTATCTTAGTTCCATTGAGAATTTAGTTTAGATTCAAATTTTCAACAAGTTTAGCATTACTGTAAATATAATATAAAAAACGGATACAAAAGTATGATGAGGTGGATATAAATGATGACAGAAAAAGTTTTTCCTATGACAGTAGAAGGAAAAGAAAAGTTAGAAAATGAACTGAAGGAATTAAAAACAGTTAAGCGTAAAGAAGTAGTAGAAAGAATCAAAATTGCTAGAGGGTTTGGGGATTTATCAGAGAACTCTGAATATGAATCAGCTAAAGACGAACAAGCTTTTATTGAAGGACGTATTCATACAATTGAAAACATGCTTCAAAATGCTCAAATCATCGATAATTCTAATTCTAAAGAGGGCGAAGTATCCCTTGGTCGCTCTGTTATTTTTAAAGAATTACCAGATGGCATTGAAGAAGAATATACGATTGTCGGAAAAGCGGAGGCAGATCCATTCTCTGGTAAAATTTCTAACGAATCACCTATTGCTCAAGCTTTAATTGGCAAGACTGTTGGAGATACTGTTCAAATTAATACACCAGGCGGTACAATGGAAGTTGAAATCACTAAAGTTTATTAATTAATACGGGAAGCTAAGAGAGGCAGAAATTACCTCACTTAGCTTCTTTTTCTTCTCATACTTAAGACGGATTTTCTCTTCCGTGTAGTGCTATTTCTCATTTAATTCGATATAATAACACTATAGTTATAGGGAGGAGACATCAATGAGTAAAACACTTTATAAAACCATAATGGCATTACTATTTGTATGGTTAGTATATGAAATTGTACACAGTGGTTTGTTAATCACCTTTGTGGTTCTTGCTTTCATCTTTTTATTTCTTTACAAATCTTCTCCTAAAAAAACAGATAAAAGAAGTCAGTATTTGTGGTGGAGCATAGGTTTATTTTTAGCGGCAGTCGTCTTTACTAGCGCCTTTTGGGCAATATTAATCATCTTTTTATTAATAGAGATGAATACGGATCAGAAGTTGCTTGAAACCATCCGTGATCCATTATTTAAAAAAGAACAGTACTGGAGAGAAAAAGAATTCATATCTGTCGAATGGAAAGAAAATGATGACAAAGAAATGAGAATGTATCGACATAAATGGTTTGGAGATGACTTCGTTGGAAACGAAGTGTTTGAGTGGAAAGATAAAAACTTCCAAAAAATCATGGGAGATACCTTTTTTGATTTAGGGAATACAATATTACCAAAAAAAGAAAACATTTTGTTAGTGCGAAAAGGTTTTGGAGATACTAAAATTCTGATTCCACGAGACATTGCTGTGTCACTAGATGTGAGCGTGGCTTTAGGGAAAGTCATTATCGATGAAGAAGAGTTTAATTTAAAGAATGAGACAATCAAATGGCGATCCCAAAATTATGATACGGCCATTAGAAAAATAAAAATAGTATCTAGCACTATAATCGGGGAAGTAGAGGTCGTATATCTATGAAAAATATACTTCCCAGTTTTTTTAAATACTTTCTTCTCTACTTCTCTATGCTTCTTTTCATAGCTATTTTTATTTTGCTCGCCTTATCGGAAAACCACTGGTTAACGGCTTTATATCAGGCCAACGTTGTTGGAGTCTCTCTGATTATATATATCATCACTAGTGTTGCATTAAAGTTTTAACTATTCCATGCCATAAAAAAATCCTTTATAATGGGGGTGGATG